>JBNJDV010000004.1:0-46006 GCA_051745185.1 Bacillota bacterium | reverse complement strand
GCTCCAGCATTCATAAATACAGCACCACCAAGAGAGCCGGGAATACCGCAGGCAAATTCAATTCCGGTAAGTGAATTTTCTAAAGCTACATCTGAAAGTTCTTTTAGAGTTGCTCCACTTTGAGCAACTATCTTATTATCTAAAACTTTAATACTGTTTAATTTTCCGGTATAAATTATTATACCTCTGTAACCTTTGTCTCCAACGATAATATTGCTGCCTTTACCTAAAACAAAGTAATTTAAATTATTTTCCTTGATGATTTTAGTTAACCTTTGTAAGGCTTTTTCACTCTGTGGAACTAAAAACAGGTCAGCAGGACCACCAACTTCAAAGGTTGTATATTTTTTTAAGGGGACATTTTCTTTAACTGAAAGATCATTTATTTGATTAAATTTATTTATATATTCATTCATTTTATTTACACCTCTTTAAAAAATTTTATCATATTTTTTATTTTTTACCAAATAAAATGGTTATAAAAGTTCATAAATTACTGTCATTTCTGCAAACTAAGATAAATTGTATAAAGGAATTTTACAGTTTGTAAAGAATAAAATATAAGAAAGCTTTTTGTTAATATCTGATGGCATATATTTTAATAATTAAGAGATGAGATTAACTAAAACGAGCTTAGCCGACCTTCGTTAGATGTGACACAGCTTAGTCATTAAAAAACACAATTTAATGACGAAGGGAGGCTATAACACATGAAGAAGTGGTATATAGCTATATTAACTGGTTTAATGACTTTTGCTTCTACTATAGCTGCATTAGCTGAAACTGTACACTGGAGATAAATAAATAAAATATGCCATCAGATATTTTTATATCCAGGAGGATTTAATGATGAATAAAAAAGTAAAAATATTTTTAGCAATTGAGTATTTTGTTTTTATATTATTTGCAATTAGTATATTTTTTTTATATCCCATTGGTAATTTTAATTTTGATGTGATTTTTTTTCTTGCAACTTTGTTTATTTTAAGTAATTTAAGCTACTTTATAAATTTTAAAAGTAATACTTCAACATCAATTAGTTTACCAGTTTTAATTCCTGCAATGACAATGTTAAATCCTTTTTGGGTATTGATAATCGCCTTTGTTGGAACCAGTGAATTAAATATTAGAGAAAACAAACTACCTTGGTATAAGTTTTTATTTAATCGATGTATGTTTGGTATTGCAGCGGGTAGTGCTGCATTAATATATAAATTATCAATTTCTATTTTAACTTCTAATATAATAATTGCATTATTTTTTGCATCAATAATATATTTTTCAATTAATATTGGTTTAGTATATATTGTAATTTACTTATCTGATGAAAAACAAAAGGTTAGTTATACAATATTTCTTTCCGAATTAATTAAAAGTATTTTCATATCATACTTTTTAGGATTAATACTCTATTTTAGTTATATTCAATTTGGAAAATTATTTTTCATGTTGGTGATAATTTTAATCTATATAGCAAGGGATTTCTTTTTTTCACGCTTACAAGTATTAAATACTTTCACCCAAATAATAGAGAGTTTCCTAAAAGTTATTGATTCCAAGGATCATTATACTGAAGGACATTGTGAACGGGTGGCGAATTATACTAAGAAATTATGTGATACAATAAAAGTAAATCAAAGAAAAAAAGAAAAGATTGTTAATATGGCTAAGATACATGATATAGGTAAAATATATGTTGATGACCAAATATTAAAAAGTGATGATATACTAGACGAAGAAGAGTTTAATGAAATGAAAAAACACAGTTATTATGGATACGAGTTGTTAAAAGATATTGATATGTTAAATGATGACCTAGAAATAATTCTTCACCACCATGAATTTTATAATGGTAATGGATATCCAGATGGTATTAAAGGAGAAGAAATACCTTTAGGGGCAAGAATTTTAAATATATGTGATTCATTTGATGTTATGACAACGGGTCGAAGTTATAAAAAAGCATTAAATAAAAAAGAAACCATAGAAGAGTTAAAAAATTGTTCTAAAAAACAGTTTGATCCTGAACTTGTTGAAGCGATGGTTGACCTTATTGAAGAGGGAACATTTAATAGTAGTTTTAAGCAGAATTAGGATGTTTAAATTATAATGTATAATGGGGGTAGAGAGTATGTTCGATGATTTGACTCAAAAGATTAACAAATTGGACGGTATAATTTCTTGTAAAATAACCGGTGAAGATGAGATTGATGAAGTACATATTATAGCTGATAAAAAGAGGAATCCCAAAAGAATTGTTAGGGATGTTGAAACCATTATTTTAGTTAATGAAGATAAAGATATAGATCATAAAAAAATAAGTATAGCCCAGTTTGAACATAACAGCAAGGATAATGATATTGAACGTTTAGAAATCATTTCAATATTTAAGGAAAATAATAATCCGGTCTGTCATTATAGATTAAGAATTAATGATAACATTTTTGAAGGAAAGAGCAGTGATAACCCAGATGAACCTATAATTTATAAAACAGCAAAGGGTTTGATTGAAATCCTAGAAAAATATCTCCAACTACCTGGAAGACTAAGAATAGAAAATATATTTAAAACAGGTATTAAAGATGAAATTGTAGTGGTGCAAATTTGTTTATATAATGAACATGGGTCAAAAGAAAGATTATTAGGATCTACATATATAAACCAGGATTTACCATTAGCAGTTGGGAAAGCTTGTTTAAAAGCATTAAATAGAAAGATTATAGGTAATTATTAATATTAAGGAGCTATATAGATATGCTAGAATTAATAGATTCTCATGCACACCTAGACTTTGATAAGTTTAATAAAGATAGAGACCAGGTTATAAATAGAGCATATGATAATGGTATAAACAAAATAATAAATGTTGGTTCAAATTTAGCTTCAAGTCATCGTTCATTAAATTTAAGCCAACAGTATGATATGATTTATGCTGTTGTAGGCATTCATCCCCATGAAGCAAAAGATCTAGATAAAAAAGCCTTAACAGTAATAAAAGATTTGGCTAAAGCAGATAAGGTTATAGCTATTGGTGAAATTGGACTTGACTTCTATTATGATAATTCACCACGAGGTATACAAAAAGAGGCATTTAGAAAACAGCTTAGGTTAGCTAAAGAAATAAATCTACCAATTGTAATTCACAGTAGAGATGCTGATAAGGATACTATTGCTATATTAAAGGAAGAAAAAATGTCCAATCAGAAGGTTCTTTTACACAGTTTCACAGGAGGTAAAGAAATGGCACAAGATGCTTTGGAAATGGGTTTTTATTTTGGAGCAGGAGGTATTGTTACCTTCAGCAGTGCTCATGAATTAAAAGATATTATTCAAAAAATTCCCTTAAGTAATATTTTATTAGAGACCGATTCTCCGTATTTAGCTCCTACACCACATAGAGGCAAAAGAAATGAACCCCTATATGTAAAAGAAATAGCAAAATATATTGCATCTCTAAAAAATACTACTTTACAGAAAGTTGCTGAAGTAACTACCAGAAACACAGAAAGATTTTTTAATTTAAGTTGATGTAATAAATTTAACGTTAATTTCTAAAATGATGTGTTTTAATTGGATTAAGAAAATAGGAGGGATTATTAATGAAATATAAAATTATATATGAAAAAGAAGGAATAGAGGAGATTGTAGAAGCTCATGCACCAGGACAAGCAACCTATCATTTTGTAAAAAAGCATAATATTGACCTTGAGAAGATAGATGAGGATGATATCAAGCTCTTACCATATAATGAAGATGAATAATATTAATATTGCCCGGCGCTCCCGGGTTTTTTTAATTTTAAAATAATAAAAGATATGATATAGTTTTTATAGAGCATGTATATTTGTATTATAAGAAAGGAAGATAATTTTGTCAGGCAATAATAATTCTTTTATATCATTATTTTTAAAATCTATACCTTTCGGTTTAGCGAACACCCTTCCCGGTGTTAGTGGTGGTACAATAGCTTTAGTATTAAATATATATGAAACATTAATTATTGCAATCAAAAATATAAACTTAAAGAGATTAATACCTATTGGGTTGGGTGCTGTTTTAGGTGTATATATAGGTTCATCAGTAATTACTGATGTATATGCAAGTAACCCTCTATTATTAAACTACTTTTTATTTGGTTTAGTAATAACTTCTGCACACTCGACATATAAAAAAATGGGAAATATTAATTTTTTAAAGTTATTATTTTTATTATTAGCCTTTGCTGGTGCATTATTTTTTAGTATGGAATTTCAAGTTAACTTTGGAAATTTAAACGGTTATTTATTATATTTTATTGCAGGTTTTGTTGGAAGTATTGCAATGATATTACCGGGAATAAGTGGTGGTACAATATTAGTTTTAATGGGAGTTTATCACCCTTTATTAGCAGCAATTAATAACTTAGAGATACTATTTTTAATTGTATTTGCAGTTGGAGTTGTTTTAGGTCTATTAGTATTTGCTAACTTATTTTCATTATTATTAAAAAATCATTACAAAAAGGTAATGACTGTTCTAACAGGTTTAATATTAGGTTCAAGTGCTGCAGTATTCCCTTCAGCACTTATTATTAATGGTATTTTTGCCTTTTTTGTTGGAGCAGTAATTATTATAATATTAGAGTTGATAGGTGAGAATACTTAAAAATATTTTAAAAATAAATATATGATTAGGATTAGGCTATATAAAATTTATCATTTTATATAGCCGTTTTTTTATGTGTTAAAACTTATAAACTGACAAAATGGTATTTTTATCAACTAGAGAGTAATTATTCCAACATTATATTTTCTTAAAATAGTAAGATTTGGTACTTTCAGGTAGTGGAAAAATATGTAAAAATATGATAATATTGAAAATAGTAAATCCCGGGAAATATCTATTAAGGGGGAATTAAATGGAACTAACAGCTAATAACTCTCATGTTTTAACCAATCAAGAATTAATGGATATTAATGGTGGTGGACCGGTTTCTGGTTCGGCTTTAGTATTAGGAGCCTTTGGAGTTGCTTCTGCAGGTATAGCAATAGGTTTAGCAGTTGGAGCAGCATATTATTACTCTACTCAGTAATTAGAAATGAGGTGAACGTATTAGAGATTTAACCCAACAGGAATTAATGGAAATAGACGGTGGATTTGTAGTTAGTAGTACAACAGCAACTGTTATTTACCTGGCAGCTGGTTTAGGCGGAATTGCTCTTGGTGCTTATGTTGGTTACAACAAAGCAGCTAGAGAATAGTTGATAAAGGGGAATAACTTTAAATGTTATTCCCCTTACCAAAAAGGGAGGCAAATATTATTGAAGGATAAGGAGAATGTTATAATGACATTATTATCATTATTAAAGGGACCTGTAAGCGGACATAATTTGGTATTGGGTATATTTTTTACAACTGCAGCTGGGGTAATATTAGGTTTTATGATCGGCCAGATCGCATACCATTTATTGCAATAAGTATTGGTTAATATGCATAATATTATAGATAATCTGTACTTAATACTATTAAAGGTTTTTAAAAAAAGTAAATTTATAAAACAAAAAGATAATAGTGATTGTGGGGCAGCCTGTTTGGCAACAGTAGCTAATTTGTATGGAATTAACTACCCAATAAGCAGAATAAGAGAAATTGCTGGTACAAATCAAAAAGGGACTTCTGCATTTGGTTTAATAAAAGCAGCTGAAAGTTTGAAGTTGAATGCAAAAGGTGTCAAAGCTAAAATTAATAATTTAAATCAGAATCTTAAAACACCAGTGGTAGCCCATGTTATAAAGAGAAATATTGCTCATTTTATTGTGGTTTATAAAATATATAACAAAAAACTGCTAATCTTTGATCCGGAAACCGGACTAAAGTTAATAAGCAAAAAAGAGTTTAATAAAATATGGACAAACATTCTATTGATATTTAATCCAACTGATAACAAAGGAATCAACAATCAAAATATAAGTAATTTCGATTTCATTAAAATACAGTTAAAAACCAATAAATCAATGATAACACAGATTTTTATTGCTTCATTGGTTTATACAGCTCTTGGAATTACTGGTTCGTTTTATTTTAAATATCTAATTGATAATATTTTAGTTAATGGACTTTTAAAATCATTGCATGTAATTTCTTTAGGTGTTTTAGCTGTTACTTTATTAAAAGTTATGATGGATGCTTTTAGAAACCACTTAACACTATATTTAAGCCAACAAATTGATATTAATTTAATTACAGACTATATTGACCATATTTTAAAACTACCTATATCATTTTATGATAAAAGAGAAATAGGAGAAATACTTTCAAGAATACAGGATTCGGGAAAAATTAGAGACGCTCTATCAAATGCAGCAATCTCAATTATGATCGATTCATTACTAATTATTTGTGGAGGAGTTATTTTATACTATCAAAGCAGTTATCTTTTTAAAATAGCAGTGATATTAATTCCAATCTATATAATCTTAGTATTAATATTTGCAAATAAATATAGTACAGTAAGAAAAAGAGAAATGGAAAAAGGAGCAAAGCTACAGAGTAGTTTAGTTGAAACTGTAGATGGCATAAAAACAATTAAGGCATTGAATGAAGAAAATAATATCTATCTTAATAATGAGATAAGTTTTTTAAACTTTATTGAAGAAGTTTTTAGGGCCAATTTCATTAAAAACATACAAAATTCAATAGATAACTTATTAGCAGCTGTTGGAGAGATTATTATTTTGTGGACAGGTGGTTATCAGGTTATTAATGGCAATTTAACAGTAGGACAGCTTATAACATTCAATGCCTTATTAGCCTATTTCTATAACCCCCTACAAAATTTAATCAAACTACAACCGAAAATACAGAAGGCAATGGTAGCTGTTGAAAGATTGAAAGAAATTATGGTATTAAATCCCGTTCAAATCAGTGATAGTCAGTTAAAAATAAAAGGTGTAAAAAGATTAATAGAGTTTAAAGAGGTAGAGTTTATATATAATATGAGGAAAAAAGTTTTAAACAAGATATCATTTCAAATTAAAGCAGGACAAAAGGTGGCGATTGTCGGGAAAAGCGGTTCTGGGAAGAGTACAATAATTAAACTGTTAATGAAGTATTATGCTGCAAATAGTGGTGAAATATTAATTGATGGAAGTAATATTGATGATATTAATTCAAAAAACTTAAGAGATGTAATAGGATATGTACCACAAGATATATTCTTGTTTAATAAAAGTATTAAAGAAAATATAAGTTTAGATAACAAAAAACACTCTATTAAAGATATAATCGAGGTTAGTAAAAAAAGCCAAATACATAAATATATCAATCAACTACCAAACAGATATGATACTGTGGTTACAGAACGAGGTCAAAATCTATCAGGTGGACAAAAGCAGAGAATAGCTATAGCAAGGGCTCTATTAAAAAAACCAGATGTACTAATATTAGATGAAGCCACTAATAATCTAGATTATTCTTCTGAGAAAAATATTTATAAGATGCTAAACCAAGTATTTAGTGATAAGACGATTATAATAGTTGCTCATAGACTAAAGTCAGTTAAAGACTGTGACCAGATATTTTATATAGAAAATGGAAAGGTTTTAGAGAAAGGTACTCATCAAAAGTTAATAAATCAAAAAGAAAGATATTATAATTTATGGGAAAAACAAAAATAATAGTCATAGGGGAATATAATTGAATAAAAAATATCTAGATATTGAACAACTGAGAAAGAAAAGATACCACAAAAATTCAAATAGATATGTATTTATTAAATTTTTGATATTGATAGTTTTAATTATAATCATGTTAGCATTATTATGGGTTTTTTATGGTAAATTAGATGTGATAATTAAAACTAACGGGATTATTAAGTATCAAAATAATATAAGCACCGTATATAGTATAAAAGGTGGTAGATTAAAAGATATAGTTAGTGATAAAAAAAAGATAGTTAATAAAGGAGACCTATTATTTGAAATAAAAAAAGGAGATATTTTAAAAAGAAAAGAGTTTTTAAAAGAGAGAATAAAAACAAATAAGAAGTATGTTGATGAATTAAAAGAAACTAAACAATATTTATTGTCAAATAGATTTAAGATTCATGAGAGGTTTGAATTACTAAAAAATGAAATGAAATCATTTGAAGAAAAAGCTAATTATTATGTTAAGAAGATAGATAAAAAAGAAAAAGAATTATTGAAGTTTAAGGAATTAAAGAATGTAAGTATTACTGAAATAGACTACTTAGCTAAAAAAGATAACTTAAACCAGCTTAAATTTGAATTAAAAAGTCTGGTTAATAAAAAAATAGTAGAAATAGATAATAGAATTATAGAAAAAAGAAAACTAATTGATAAAGATAAATTGGAAATTGAAAGTATAAACAACGATTTTAAGAATTACAGGATAAAAGCTCCAATTGCTGGACGAATTGAGTTTATAAAAGAGTATAATATAGGTGATTACATACCAGCTGGTAAGGAAGTATTAAAAATTATTCCATCTTCACAAAATAAATATATCGTTGAATTGGCAGTACAGAATAAAGATATACTAAGAATTAAAAAAGATGATCTTATAAGATATAGAATTAGTTCCTATCCGTATAAAGAATATGGTGTTGCTGAAGGTAAAGTTTTGAAAATAGACCGGGATGCTACTAATATGGATAATAAAAATTATGTTTATAAGATAAAGGCCAGTATAAATAATTATTTAACTAAAGGAGATAAAAGGAAATATGTTGCTTATAGAAATAATATGTTAACACAGGCTTCTATTGTAGTTGATAAAAGAAAGATCATATATTATATACTAGAAAAGTTAGATTTTTTAAACACTAATTTATAATAATTCATTAATCAAATATGTGTAAAAACTTAGGAGTGTATATAATAGATGAAAATAGAGGATATGTATTTTGATTATAAATTAATAAAAGAAGAGGTAACATCTTCTTGGTCAAGGTGTTTAAAGGAGAATAAAAAAAGATACATATTAAAAGATAAACTTTTTCATAACCAAAATAAATTAGATGAGTTCTCTATCGAGACAAAAGAACTTTTTGCAGAAATGTCTGATAAACTAAAACAATCAATAAAATTAAAGTACTGTCTACTGTTGGTCAACAAAGACAAAACAATTGAAGAACTGGTGGGTGATATAAATTTCAAAAATGATTTAAAAACAAAGGGGATAAGTATAGGGACTTCGCTAAAAGAGAGATATTCAGGAACAAATGCAGTACAACTAGCAGCTAAAATAAATAAACCGGTCTATATGTTACCCGGACACCATTTTTGTAAACCATTAAATAGTTGGTATAGTTTGGCATATCCAATTAAAAACAATGAAGAAATCAATGGATTTATTAACTTAATAAGCAAAGATGGAATTTCAGAGCAGATCATATACTTGATGGAACTCTTCTCAAGTAACATAAGTTTAAAATCAAATAATAAGCACAGGTTAAAAAATGATGATAAGATTAATGATCTATCATATAATCAAAGGTATATCTTAAAAAAATTAGCAAATGGATATACAGAAAGAGCATTAGCTGAAGATATGCATCTTAGTAAAAGCACAGTAAAATACCATAAAAAAATCTTGTTTAATAAATTAAATGTTTCTTCTAAAATTGAACTGGTAATTAAAGCAATTAAGATCGGCTTATTATCTTTTGAAGAAGTCTAATATTAAAAGAAGGATTAGGGGTAGTGATTGCTGAAATATTTAATATAAAGCAATTAGAAAGGTGAGATAATATGTATAAAGTATTTGTAATTAATCCTGGTTCTACCTCAACTAAGATATCAATTTTTGAAGATGAAAATGAAGTTTGGAAAAGGAATCTCAAGCATGATTCTGTGAAGTTGAAAAAGTTTGATAAAATAATTGATCAGTTAGATTGGAGATACAGTTTAATTAAAGAAGAACTATTAAAGTCTAATTATAGTCTAAAAAACTTTGATGCAGTTGTAGCCCGCGGTGGTGTTGGTTTAGATCCATTATTAGGGGGAACCTATATTATTGGAGATGATATGGTTCATGATTTAAAGATAGCCAAAAACTCTTCTCATGCTTCTAATCTTGCGGGAATAATCGCATACAATTTATCAAAAGAAAACGATATACCAGCTTATACAGTAGACCCAATATCAGTCGATGAATTTGAAGATATAGCAAGACTATCAGGATTACCTGAGATACCGAGAAAATGCCAATCACATGCCTTGAATTTAAAATCAATAGGAAGAAAAACTGCTGAAGATAATGGTTTGATATTTAATGAATGTAACCTTATTGGAGCTCATCTTGGCGGCGGCATTTCAATTGCGCCTTTAAAAAAGGGGAGAATTATTGATGTTAACAATGCTAATCAAGGTGGTCCATATTCACCAGAAAGAGTGGGTACTTTACCCACCTTAGATTTGGCAGAATACATCTTTGAAAATAATCCTGATCGAGACCAATTCATTAAAAAAATATTAGGTAATGGAGGTCTGACAGCATATCTAGATACTAATGATGGACAAGAAATAGAAAAAAAAATAAAAAATGGAGATAAAAAAGCCAAATTAGTCTATGAAGGTATGATTTATCAAATAGCAAAAGAAATTGGAGCAATGGCTGCAGCATTAGGTGGTAATGTAGATGCTATTTTTATAACTGGGGGACTTGCTCATTCCGATTATATTACATCAAGAATTACTAAGAAAGTCAGCTTTATTGCCGATGTTTTTATATATCCTGGGGCTGAGGAGATGAACAGTTTAGCCAAAGGAGCTTTAAGAGTACTTAAGGGTGAAGAAGATATCATGCAATACCGAGAAGGTAAAATCAACACTAAAATTTTTAAATAAAGGTTTGATTTTTTGAAAAAACTTAAGAATATAATGTTGTTTTTAATATTATTAACTGTCTTCATTACCAATGGTATTGAAGCAGAAAAAATAAATTATTCAACTTTGGTTAACCTATACTCTAAAAAAAGTTTGGCATATAAAAAATTACTAAATCAATATGAGGTAAAGCAAAACAATATCGAACTAGAAAAGTATAATGACTTAGATCAAAAAAACAAGTTGGATATATTAAATTATGAGATTAAAAGTTTAGAAAATGATTATGAGTTAAAAGAGTTAATCATGCAAAACTTTAATTCGCTTTTTAGTTTATATCATAAGGTTATATTAACAAAATATAAATTAAAGATATTAAAAGAACAGTTAGAATTCGAACAGATGATATTAAATGAGATCAAAAAAAAGAAGAAAAAAGGATTAATTACAGAAGAAAAGTTAACAAGACAAGTTTATACAACTAAGAAGATGCAGCTAAATATTGAAAAGGAACTAGCAAATTTAGATAATTATAAGGGTAAATTGGAAAACAGATTGAATATAACAGACGAAAATAATAGATATGAAATCGAACAAAGATTAACAGATATTATTATTGATGTTAAAAATCATGAGAACAAGATATATATTAAACTATTAAACAAGAGATCTAAACTTATAAACTTAAAATTGAAAAAAGGCAGTATTAGTAACTTGCCTTTAAAATATATTAATAAACTTAAAAAACAAAAAATATTAATCAAAAACAACAAAAAGATATATAAGGCAAACATAAAAGCAATTAATAATGATTTTAAGCTGTTGAATGAAAACTTTAAAAAATCATATGAAGTTATGGAAAAAAGATTAGATATTGCTGAGAGAGAAAAAAGTACAGTAAAAAAAGAATATAGTTTAGGACTAGATACTAAAATAAGTGTTTTAAAACAAGATTTAAAAATATCTAAACTCAAAAATGAAAAGGTAAAAATAATTCTAAATTATTATAATACATATCTAAAATACAAATCAGAGCTATATTAACGGAGGAATATTGTTGCTTAAAAAAATTATAATAGTGATTCTAATAATACCATTAATATTTATAGTTAATGTAGATGCTAAGGAAACTAATCAAAGATATGATAAAATTATAAAATTAATAGAAAGTAATATAGAAATAATTAGTATTAAAAACAAGCTGAATCAAATCGACAAAGAGATCAAAAGTAACAGTTCTACTTTTAGAAAAAACAAACTAAATATTTATATAAAAAATAATTTAGTATATAAAGATAATAATACTTCTTTTGAACTAATAACCAACGGTAAGTATAAAAATGATATTAATATAAGGCTTGAATTAAACCAAAGTATGATAACTGATAAATACAGTTTTAGTGTTGAAGGGAATAAGGTTATCTTTCCCAGATTTAATGATGAAAAAATAAAGTATCTACAGTTAAAAACAAACAAAGCATTAAATAAAGAGAAGCTATTAAATTTAAAGTATAAAAAATTCATCAAAATCTTAAAAGAATTAGCCAGATATATAGAGGTGAAGAACAAATATAAGTTATATTCTAAAAGGCATAATATAAATAAACAGATATTTTATGCTAAAATGAAAGCGAATAAGGAAGTTGGAAGCAATAATAAAAGATTAAAACTTAATTTAGAAAAATCAAAGCTAGAGTTATTAAAAATTGATAAAGAGCTGAGTTCAATTTCTAATAACACCAGAAAATTAATTGAAAATAACAGTTTGCGATACTTTAAAACCGGTCTATTTAATGGGGGAAAAATAAAATATTATGTATTAAGTAATTTATTTTTTAACAAAGAAAGGATCTTGAATTATAAAAAGCAACTTTATAATTTACAAAAAACAAATATCAACAAGAAAAGATCACCACAAGTCAAAGTAATAAATTATTACCAAAACCAACCTGAAGATGCTCAGTTAGGATTAGAGATTAGTCTAACTAATAGTAATTATAATATTGAACTAGAAAACAAACAATTAGATAACAAGTTAATGTTATTAAAAAAACAAGGGTTTGATTACATAGAAAACTTAGATCAAGAACTTTTTTTATTAAAGAAAAAGATAAAAATATATAAAGACGAGTTAAATATTTTGTGTAAAGAAAAAGGTCTATTAGAAAAAGAATTAGTTAAACTAAACCAGTATGTAAAAAAAGGTTATAATAATGAAAACGAGACAAAATTAAAAGAACTAGAGATCAGATTAAAGGAAAATGATATATCTTACATTAAAAATTTAATTAAAATTTTAGCTGTTGAAAAAAAAGTTCTTTTAACAAAACTTGCCGGTATAAAAGAGGATTTTGATAAAAGAAATTTAAGTTATAAATAAATATCATTATAAAAAAGAGGTGTGAATATGCCCAAAGTATTTATAACAAGAAAAATCCCGGATACCGGTTTAGAAATGTTAAAGGAAAAATATGAGGTTGAAGTGTTTTCTGATTCTACAAATCCGACTAAAGAAGAATTAATTAACAAAGCTAAAGAGGCAGATGCAATTGTTTCACTTTTAAGTGACCCTATTGACCGTGAGATAATTGAAAAATGTAATAATTTGAAAGTTATAGCCAACTATGCAGTAGGGTATGACAATATTGATTTAGATGCAGCTAAAGAAAACAGTATATCTGTGACAAATACACCAGATGTATTAACCCAGGCAACAGCAGATTTAACCTGGACTTTACTATTATCAGCAGCCAGAAGGATAATTGAGTCAGATAAATTTGTAAGGAATTTAAAATATAAAGGTTGGGGGCCCGAGTTGTTATTAGGTCAAAGAACCTATGGCAAAACATTGGGAATTATAGGATTTGGAAGAATTGGTAGGGCTGTTGCACAGCGAGCTAAAGGATTTAATATGGATGTTTTATATAATAAGAGAACTCCCTTAGATAAAAAAGAAGAAAACAAATTAGATGCTGCTTATGCTGAACTAAATGAACTAATAGAAAGCTCTGACTTTATTGCTATTAATGCATCTTTAAATGAATCTACCTATCATCTTATTGATAAACCAGAATTAAAAAAGATGAAAGAAACTGCAGTAATAGTTAATACAGGCAGAGGCCCAATTATTAATGAAAAAGAACTAGCAAATGCCTTAATAAATAAAGAGTTATTTGCAGCCGGATTGGATGTATATGAAAAAGAACCTGAAATTTATCGAAAGTTACTTGAATTAGATAATGTAGTGTTAACTCCTCATACTGGATCAGCAACAACTTATGCCAGATATAAGATGTCTGAAATGGTAGCTGAAGATGTTATTGCAGTTCTTGAGGGACGCGAACCTAATAACAAAGTAGTATGAAAGGAGATAACATGATTAACAAAAAGATATATGATATATCGATTGATATAAAAAATGATATGATTAATTTTCCTGGAGATATAGTAACACGAAAAGAAATAACAAAAGATATAAATACAGATGGTTATAAACTTAGTAATATAAGATTTAGTGTTCATGTGGGTACACATGTAGATGCACCCTCACATTTTATTGAAAATGGTAAAAATATTGATAATATCAAGCTAGAGAGATTTATGGGGAAAACACAGGTAATTGAGATTAAAAACAAGAAAATAATTACTAAAAGAGAGTTAACTGACCATGAAATTAAAAGTGATAAGATTTTATTTAAAACCAAAAATTCTAGTTATTTAAAAGAAAATGAATTTAATGAAGAATTTATATACTTAACACATAAAGCAGCCAAGTACTTAGTTCAAAAGGGAGTTAAGTTTATTGGTATAGATTATATAACAATTGAAGAGTTAGGAACTAATAATTTTGATGTTCATAAGTTTCTATTAGGTAATGAAGTAATTATATTAGAAGGAATAGACTTAAGTGAAATTAATCCTGGATTATATAATCTAAACGCTTTGCCACTGAAGTTAAAAGATTGTGAGGCTTCTCCAGTAAGAGCGGTTTTAACTGAATTAGATTAATTAATAAGTGTGACTTTTTTAATAAACAATTAAAATATTAAACTAAGGTTAATCCTATTTATTTGGGATTAACCTTTTTTTATTCTATAAAAATGATATAATAAAAACAAAACTTCAAAGGTGAAAAATATGAATAAAATTAAAATCTTAATATTTGATAAAAACAAACTATATAAAGATACTATATCCCATTTTCTGAAAGAAAAAACAGAAGTAAAATCAGTTTTTTCAATTTCACAGTTTGAGCATGTTTCATCTGTCTTAAATAAGTTTTATCCTGATCTTGTATTAGTCAATATACTTAATCTTAATGAACGAGAATTAATAAAAATAATAGCAAAAATTAAAAGAAAAAGAAAAAATATACTAATATTTTTACTAGATAACGATAAAGTTAATTTAGATGAACGTGTAAATAATAATATAGATCAAATTATATCAGTTTCTAAAGACTGTAATTATTTCTATCAACTAATAAAAAAGCATGTAAAAAATGATACTTTTAAGCAAGTAGAAGAAAAACCAAAAAATTACAGGTTTCATAATCTAACTGAAAGAGAATTAGATGTAATGGGACAAATTTCTAAAGGAAAAAGCAATAGAGAAATTGCAAATACTTTAATAATTAGTGAGAGAACGGTAAAAAACCATGTGAGTAATATCTTGAAAAAATTAGCTGTCAATGACCGAACTCAAGCCTTAATCAAATGTATCAAAAAGGGAATAGTTGAAATAGAATAGATTATTAAAAAAATAAAATTGTTATATTATTTTACATTATAAGTTTCTATGTGATAAAATAATTATGATAATACACAAATAAGGAGTACATTATGGATAAAAAAATAGCAAATTTTCATAATACCAGAGATATTTTAAATAAATACAATATTAGATTGAAGAAAAATTTAGGGCAGCACTTTTTAATTAATAATGAAATAATGAGAAAAATAATAGCTGTATCTGAACTAAATGGAGATGAATTTGTTTTAGAAATTGGTTCTGGTATCGGATCATTGACTCAATATTTACTTCAGTCTTTAGACAAAGGCAAAGTATTAGCTATTGAAAAAGATGCTAGGTTTATTAATATTTTGAAAGATCAATTTCAAGATTTTGATAATTTAGAAATACTAAATATGGATATATTACAAATAAACTGGCAACAAATTATTGATAATAATAATTTAGATAACAAACAAATTAAGATTATTGCTAACTTACCATATTATATAACAACACCAATAATAGAAAGTTTACTATTTTCTCCTCTTAAAATAGATGAAATGACATTTATGATGCAGAGAGAAGTAGCGGATAGATTAGCAGCATCACCAGGCACAAAAGCTTATGGTAGCTTAAGTGTTTTTATTCAGTTTCATTACAAAACAGAGATTAAATTTGAAGTACCACCTTCGGCATTTTTGCCCAAACCTGAAGTTCATTCTTCAGTAATAAAACTTACTCCTTATAATCAATTTCCTTATAAAGTAAAAAACAAAGATTTTTTCTTCGAAGTTGTAAGAGCAATATTTAATCTACGAAGAAAAAACATAAAAAACAGTTTAACATTATCTCCTCATGTAAGTCTTAATAAAGAGACTATTTTACAGGGGTTAAAGGAATGTGGTATTGATAAAAGAATTAGAGGAGAAAAATTATCAATAGACCAAATGGTTTCACTTAGTAATGTATTCTGGGATTTAAAAAGAGAAAATGAGTGATAGTTATGCTATTTATTAGTCCTACAGAAGGTAAAATGAATATTCAAAGAACTTATGAAAGCATTTTATCTTTTATAAAAGAAAAACCAAATAATCAATATAAACTAATTATTGGTACAGATTCCCATCCCGGACTAACTGAATCAGTATTTGTTACTGCGATAGTGATTTATAGAGTAGGACACGGAGGAAGATATTTTTATCATAAGAAAAAAGTTGAGATGAGAAGTGGATTTAAAAAAAGAATATTTCATGAGGTATCAAGGAGTTTAACTGTCGCAAGTAAGTTAACAGAACTTTTATCCAATGATAATGAAAGTTCACTTTTAGATATTGAAATCCATATAGATGTTGGACAGAATGGGTCAAGTAGTGAAATTATAAAAGAAGTTGTTGGAATGGTCATTGGAAGCGGTTATGATGCATTGATTAAACCTGATTCATATGCAGCCTCAAATGTAGCTGATAGGTATACAAAGTAACTATTATATATAGTTGCTTTTAAAAGTTTTAAACAATAAATTATTTGTCATTATGATAAATAATTATATTAATCCAAGAGAAGCTGGGGGGGTTCTCTTATGACTAAAAATACATTAAGTGAAATCAAAAGGAATATTTCTCAATATTTAGGGAAAGAAGTTATAATTAAAGCAGATAGAGGTAGAAGGAGATCAATAAACAAAGAAGGTGTTTTAGCTAAGACATACGATAATATATTTATAATAAAAATCGATGATAATGAGCAGGAAAGACATTTGTCATTTTCTTATGCTGATCTATTAACTGATTCTGTAAAATTAAAATTAAAAGAAGATCACACAAGAATAGGGGTTATTTAACGATAATCTCCAAATGATGAAAAAAATATAATAATATACTTGGAGGTGCGCTGATTTGTCATTTGAAATGGTGGTTGGTCTTACAGGAGGTCTAGGGCTTTTTATCTACGGAATGAAGCAGATGAGTGAGGGATTGCAAAAAACCGCGGGTAAAAGGCTTAGACACTTCTTGGCATTTTTAACAAAGAACACATTTTCCGGAATATTAGTTGGTACTGGAGTCACTTCAATTGTGCAAAGTAGTAGTGCTACAACTGTTATGGTTGTAGGTTTTGTTAATGCAGGTTTAATGACCTTATATCAGTCAATTGGAGTAATAATGGGTGCTAATATTGGTACAACTATTACTGCACAATTAATTTCTTTTGATCTTGGAGATTATGCATTTCATGCAATTACGATAGGTGCAATTGCATATTTATTTTCAAACAGGAAAAAATATCAGTATATTGGACAGGTGATTTTAGGCTTCGGTATTCTGTTTTTAGGTCTTAATATTATGAGTGAGACAATGTATCCACTCAGAGATTCTCAGTACATAGTTGATTTAATGAAAAACTTTGGTACTCAGCCAATATTAGGTGTATTGGTAGGAATGACAATAACTGTTGTTGTTCAAAGTAGTTCTGCTACATTCGGTATTTTAGTGGGATTAGTTTCAGTTGGAGTTATTGACTTCACATCAGGAGTACCAATTTTATTAGGTAGTAATATTGGTACAACAGTTACTGCTATTTTATCTGCTATTGGAGCAAGCAAGACAGCTAAAAAATCTGCTGCAGCCCACTTTATTTTTAACATATTGGGCTCAGGTATTATGATTATACTAATCTATCTAATTCCTAATTTTACAGGTCAGTTAAGGGAATTATTAAGAGGTATTAGTGGTATGACAAATAATACTATAAGTGCTGAAAGACTTCTAGCTAATACCCACACCTTATTTAATGTTCTTAATACGATAATCTGGTTCCCCTTTGTAGGGTTTATGGTTAAGTTAGTAAATAAAATAATACCAGGAGAAGAAATTTCTATTGAAAGAGGTTTAGTACATTTAGATGAAAGGATGTTAAATACTCCGCAGGCTGCACTATCACAGGTCAATATGGAAATCACTAGGATGCACAGTATAGTTCAAGAGATGGTTTTAGAATCTAGAAAAGCAGTTATTGATAAGGATAAAGAAATGATTAAAAAGATTAAACATAAAGAAGAGATAATAAATGAAATTGAAGAAGAACTGTTAATATATCTTACAAATATTCCACAGAGTTCATTACCGGATGAAGATATAAAAGTACTAGACAGCTATTTTTCAATTGTTGATGATATTGAAAGTATCGGTGATGATGGTAATTCGATTGCTGAGTTATCAGAATACATTATTGAAAATAACTTAGAATTTTCTGAGGAAGCAATAAAATCAATTAATAATGCATATGATATTGTTATTGGTTATTTAGATGATTCTAGAAAAATAATTGAAACAGGCGACAAAGCACTTGCAGACAGACTCTTTGAAGGTGAAGAAAAGATGGATAATATACTATTACAATATAGAGATGATCATTTAAGGAGGCTGAATAAAGGAATTTGTATTCCCTCAGCTGGTATTGCATATCTTGAAATCCTAGAAGATCTTGAACACATTAGTGATCAGTTTGCTGATATAGCATATAGTGTTACCGAACGCGAAAAGAAAAGAGTATAAACTATATTTTAAAGAGCCTTTCAAAAGGCTCTTTAATTAGCTTTAGGGGGCAAATAAATTGAAGAAAAAAATATTAATTGTGGAAGATGAAAAAAATATTCGTGAGCTAATAAAGTTTAATATAGAAAATGCTGGTTTTAAGGCATTGACAGCAGCAGATGGAAGAGAAGCACTTCAATTGCTTTCAAAGGGAATAGATCTTGTAGTTTTAGATTTAATGTTACCAGAAGTTGATGGAATGGAAGTCTGTCGTGAAATGAGAAGTAATGAAGACTTAAGACAGATACCGATTATAATGTTAACTGCTAAAGGTGAAGAAGTTGAAAGAATTTTGGGACTTGAAATGGGTGCAGATGATTATATGACAAAGCCGTTTAGCCCCCGGGAACTGATTGCTAGGATAAAAGCTATTTTTCGTAGAATGAAAGAAATTAAAAACATTAGCAGCGAGTTAAAAGAAGAAACTATTGACCTAGGTGATTTAAAATTGGATATTCCGCGTCATGAAGTATATTATCACAAAAAGAAAATTGTATTGACTCCTAAAGAATTTGAACTTTTAAAATATCTAATAGTTAATCAAGGACATGTTCTTAGCAGAGATTTACTTTTAGAAAAAATATGGGGTTATGAATATGCAGGTGATACAAGAACTGTTGATGTTCATATCAGGCGACTGCGCAAAAAGATTTCTTCGGATTATATAGCTACTGTTAGAGGGGTGGGATATAAATTTGTTAAAATGGAATAATCTTGGAATAAAAAATCGAATTTTAACTATTTTTATCGTTATACAGCTTTTGATTATTATTTTTAGTTTCTATTATTTTAGTACAAATCATCGAGAATTTTACCTTGAGCAGGAAAGAATGAGCCTAAAACATTATAGCAGATTAATTTCAATTGATATAAAAGATGATGGATTATTAAACAATCATCCTGAACTAAGAGAAAAAACTACGCAATGGGCAGAAAATACTAATACTAGAGTTACAGTAATAGCTTCTGATGGCTTAGTACTTTCTGATTCTCATCATAATGTTCAGGATATGGATAATCACAGAAATAGACCAGAAGTTGTAGAGGCAATTGAAAATAAAAGTTATGGTAGTTCAATTCGTTATAGTGAAACAATTGGTGAAGAAATGCTTTATTTTGCAATGCCAATTTTTGAAAACAATGACTTAAAGGGTATACTAAGAACAGCACGTCCTTTAAGTTTTATTCAAAGTGTTTTAATTGAAGATATAAAAAGCTATTTATTTTTCTTTATTATTCTGGCATTTATAACACTTATTCTTGGTTGGCGATTAACTCAAAGTATTGTTAAACCTTTAGAAACTGTTACAGAGACTGCAGCTAAGATTTCGGAAGGTGAACTTTCTGAAAGGATACCTGTTAGAAAATATAATAGTGAAATTGAAAAACTAGCTCGTATGTTTAATTTTATGGCAGAAGAATTAGAAGATAAGATAACTGAGATTTCACAAGAAAAAAATAGAATTGAAGCTATTTTGGAGAGTATGCTAGATGGGGTAATTGCTGTTGATAAAGAAACTAGGGTTTCATTAATCAATCCTGCAGCTCGGAGAATTTTTAATATTGAAGCAGAAAATGTTAAAGGGAAAAAATTAATTAACATACTTTTAAGTCACAGGATTGATATGTATTTAGAAAGAGCCTTTGAAAAAAAGGAAAGCATCAGTAGAGAAATTAAATACAAAAATCCTGAAGAAAAAATTATTCAGGCAACTTTTATACCTTTAGTTAATGAAAATAAAAAAATTAATGGAGGAGTAATTGTATTAACTGATATTACTGAACTGAGAAAATTGGAAACAGTACGTAATGATTTTGTAGCAAATGTTTCTCATGAGTTACGTACTCCTTTAACTTCAATTGTAGGTTATTTAGATACTTTAATTGATAGTGACATTGATGACTTAAAAACCAGAGAACAATTTCTTGAAATTATTAAAGAAGAAACAGATAGATTATCAATTTTAATTAGGGATTTGCTTAACCTTTCTAAAATTGAATCTCAAACTTTTAATTTAAGAGCAGAAAACTTTAAAAAAATAATAGAGAAAGTTATCAACTTATTAAAGAAAAATGCTGAAAATAAAAATATAAGCCTTGAAATTGAGATGGCAGAAAAATTACCCTTAGTTTATATGGTTAAAGAACAGATTGAACAGGTTTTAATTAATTTGATAGACAATGCAATAAAATATACGCCCGAAAATGGTAAGATTAAAATAAAAGTTCATAAAGATAGAGATAAACTTTATTTTTCAATTGAAGATAACGGTATCGGTATACCAAAGGATGATCAAGAAAGAATATTTGAGCGTTTTTATCGGGTTGATAAAGCACGTTCTCGTAAGCTAGGTGGAACAGGTATTGGACTTTCTATAGTAAGAAATATTATCAAACAACATGGTAGTGAAGTTAAAGTTGAGAGTACTGAGGGAAAAGGAAGTAAGTTTTCATTTTATTTAAAAATAGCACATTAGGTCAAATTGAAAGATTTTACAATCATAAACTTTTTCAGATTTTTTATTAACATTCTTTTAACATAAGAGACATACTGTTGTAACATAAGGCTGTTATCATTTAATTAAAGTAAAAAATAAAAAATCTGAAAGGGGCAATAATTAATGTTTACAAAAAAGATCAGTAGTATTTTATTAGTAACACTGTTATTTATTCTAATTTCTGGTACAGCTTTAGCTCAGGTATCATTAGAATCAGGTGGGGCATCTTTTCCTTATCCACTTTATTCAACTTGGATGGATGTTTATACAGAAGATCATGATGTAAGAATCGACTATCAATCAATTGGTTCTGGTGGAGGAATTAGAGGAATCATTGATAAAACATTCGATTTTGCAGGTAGTGATGCTCCAATGAAGGATGAAGAAATGGAATCAGCTGATGGTAACATTATGCATATTCCAACGGTTATGGGTGCCGTTGCAGTAACCTATAATTTAGAGGGTGTTGATCAACAGTTAAGATTAAAGTCAGAAACAGTTGCTGATATCTACCTTGGTAAGATTGAGAAATGGAATGACCCAGCAATTCAGGAAGCAAATCCTGATGTTGATTTACCTAATAAATACATTGTAGTAGTTCGTAGATCAGATGGCAGTGGAACTACAAATGCATTTACAGACTTTCTTTCTAAAGTAAGTAATGAATGGGAAGAACAGGTTGGTTTTGGTAAAGCAGTAAGCTGGCCTGTGGGTATGGGTGCTAAAGGTAATGAAGGAGTAGCAGGTCAGGTATCACAAAATGATGGAGCAATTGGATATGTTGAGTTAGCTTATGCAATTGAAAATAATCTATCTCATGCTAAATTACAAAATAAAGATGGCAACTATGTTGAAGCATCTTTAGAAAGCACAACTGAAGCAGCAGCTGGTGCTGTAGCAAACATGCCAGAAGATATGAGAGTTTCTATCACAAATCAGCCAGGAGAAAATGCATGGCCGATTGCAACATTTACCTATCTATTAGTTTATGATGAGTACCAAGATGCAGAAAAAACTGGTGAAATGATTGATTATATTTGGTGGGCATTAACTGAAGGTGATGACTATGCAACAGAATTATTATATGCACCAATTCCAGAAAATCTTGAAGAAATGGTAAAAGAAAAACTAGAATCAATTACTGTTGATGGTGAGGCTGTAAGACCTAATTTAAAGTAAAAGTATTAAAAATAGAATATTAATTCCTATAGCAAAAGATCCTCTTGTTTGGTGGTGAGGTCTTTTGCTTTAGTGTGTTTTATTATGTCTTTTACTAAAAGGAGGTTTTTAGATGGTAAAATATAATTTGAAGAATAATTTAAAAGACAGGCTTTTTTATCGGGTCAGCAGATTATTTGCCTGGTCATTAATAATTTTAGTAATTTTAATGTTGGGAGTAATGCTTACTTTTTCCTGGCCTTCAATAAAAGAATTTGGAATCTCATTTATTTTTTCAGAAGAATGGAATCCAGTTACTGATAATTTCGGAGCCTTACCCTTTATTTATGGTTCTCTGGTTACTTCTATGATCTCACTGATAATTGCCATCCCTTTAGGAGTTGGCTCAGCAGTATTTTTAACCGAAATAGCACCTAAGAAAATCAGTCAGCCTCTGTCATTTGTAATTGAACTTCTGGCAGCAGTACCAAGTGTTATTTATGGTTTCTGGGCAATTTTTGTTTTAACACCGATTATTAGAGATTATATTCAGCCCTTTTTAAACAAACATCTTGGGTTTTTAGAATTTTTCCAGGGTCCAATGTTGGGGGTTGGAATTTTGGCTGCCGGAATTATTCTGGCAATTATGATACTGCCGATAATTACTTCAATTACCAAAGATGTACTGGAGGCAGTACCCAAAGAACAACGGCAGGCAATGCTGGCTATGGGGGCAACCC
Organism: Bacillota bacterium; assembly: GCA_051745185.1. Taxonomy (GTDB): domain Bacteria; phylum Bacillota; class Halanaerobiia; order Halanaerobiales; family M55B127; genus M55B127. The sequence goes on along the minus strand of JBNJDV010000004.1, from coordinate 22,460 downwards.
GCTGGGAAACAATCTGGCATATAGTTATTCCCTATGGTAAAGCTGGTATAATTGGAGCAGTAATTTTAGCTTTTGGGCGAGCTATAGGAGAGACGATGGCAGTAACCATGGTTATCGGAAATGTTAACCGAATTACTTATTCATTTTTTGCAATGGGAAATACAATGTCTAGTGTAATTGCTAATGAATTTTCTGAAGCAGTATCCAGTTTACATCTAGGTTCATTAGTTGGACTGGGTCTTGTTTTATTTGCAATTACTTTAATTTTGAATATAGTTGCTCGACTTTTAATCTATTATACAGCAAATAATCATAAATAGGAGGTGTAGAATGACAAACTTATCAAAAAGAAAATTCATCAATGGGCTGGTATTTTTAATCTGTGGTATAATGACGATCGTTGCTATAATTCCATTAATAAGCATTTTAATTCAAGTAACGGCCAGAGGAGCAGCAGCAATTAATTTCGATTTCTTTACAAAACTACCTCCTTCTCCTGGTAAAGAGGGTGGAGGTTTAGGAAATGCTATTGTAGGTACTATCTATTTGGTCGGTCTCGCCTCATTATTTTCGATTCCTGTGGGGATAATGGCCGGGATATTTCTGGCAGAATTTGGACAAAATAAGCTTTCTTATGTAGTCCGCCTAATCAGTGATGTTTTATCAGGTATTCCGAGTATTGTTGTTGGTATCTTTACCTATATAATTTTAGTGCGGACATTTGGTGGTTATTCTGCACTTGCCGGGGGAGCGGCGCTGGCAATTATAATGGTGCCCCTAATAGTGAGGACAACGGAAGAAATGCTGCTGATGGTTCCGGATTCTCTAAGAGAAGCTTCTTTAGCTCTTGGTGCTAATACTGGGGAAACTATTTTCAAAGTAGTTCTGCCTTCAGCATATCGAGGGATAATTACTGGAATTATGCTTTCACTTTCCAGAGCAGCCGGAGAAACTGCACCACTGTTATTTACAGCCTTAAATAGTAGGTACTGGCCTGGAAGTCTTTTTTCCAGCACGGCTTCACTGCCGGTCTATATATTTAATTATGCTATTTCCCCTTATGATAACTGGCAGAATCTTGCCTGGGGAGCAGCTTTTATTTTAATCATGATGGTTTTGATAACAAATGCAGTAACCAGATATTTTTCTTCCAGACAGCAGTATTAACAGTCTAAATTGGAAAGGAGTTTTATAATGGCAGCAGCAAATAAAATCGTAATAAAGAATCTTGATTTTTACTATGATGATTTTCAGGCTTTAAAAGATATTAATATGGAAATTGAAGAAAACAAAGTTACAGCTCTAATCGGGCCCTCAGGCTGCGGCAAATCGACTTTTATTAGAACTTTAAATAGAATGAATGATGAAATAGATGGTACTAAAGTTAAGGGTAAAATTTTGCTAGATGGTCAGGATATTTATGATAAAAGTATTGATGTTGTTAGACTCAGAAAAAAAATTGGTATGGTTTTTCAACAACCCAATCCTTTTGCAAAGAGTATTTACGAAAATGTTGCTCTAGCTCCTAAACTTCATGGGATTAGAGATCAAAATAAATTAGATGAATTGGTAGAAAAATCTTTAAAGCAGGCAGCAATTTGGGATGAAGTGAAAGATAGGTTAAATGAATCCGCAGTTAATTTATCCGGTGGACAGCAACAGCGGCTTTGTATTGCAAGAGCTTTGGCCAATACTCCTCAGGTACTTTTAATGGATGAACCGGCTTCAGCTTTAGACCCTGTTGCAAATAGTAAAATTGAGAATCTAATTGAAGAACTTTCAAATAATTATACTATTGTGATTGTAACCCATAATATGCAGCAAGCAGCCCGCGTTTCTGATAAAACTGCATTTTTTTATATCGGCGAATTAATTGAGTTTGATAAAACTGATAAAATTTTTGAAAATCCTAAAAAGAAAAAAACAGAAGATTATATTACAGGTCGATTTGGTTAATCTATAAGTTAATTATTTTAGGTTAAGTTTACACTATCTTACATTACTGAAAGCTTAATATAAAAAAATTAGTAATGTATTTAATAACAGGAGGTAAATTAATGTCAGCAAATAATATCATACAAGTAAAAAACTTAGATTTTTACTATGATGATTTTCAAGCTTTAAATAATATAAGTATAGATATTAAGAAAAATAAAATCACAGCTTTAATTGGTCCTTCTGGGTGCGGAAAATCGACTTTTTTACGCACTTTGAATCGTATGAATGATTTAATTGAAGACAGCAGAGTCAGTGGTAATGTACTTTTTAAGGAGAAGAATATTTATAATAAGGATATGGATGTAGTCAATTTAAGAAGAAAGATAGGTATGGTTTTTCAGCAGCCCAATCCCTTTCCAAAAACAGTTTTTGAAAATATTGCTTATGGACCTAAAATACAAGGAATAAAAAAGAGAAACAAACTTGACAAAATTGTTGAAAAAAGTCTTAAAGCTGCTGCTTTATGGGATGAGGTGAAAGATAGACTAAATAAACCTGCTTACGATTTATCAGGTGGACAACAACAGAGGTTGTGTATTGCTAGAGCTCTAGCTGTAAAACCAGATGTTTTACTTATGGATGAGCCTGCTTCTGCTTTAGATCCTACTGCAACTGCTAAAATTGAGGAATTGATGTCTGATTTAGTAAATGATTACACAATTGTAATAGTAACTCACAGTATGCAACAAGCTGCAAGAGTATCTGATAAGGTTGGATTCTTTTTATTAGGTGAATTAATTGAATTTGATGATACAGATAAAATCTTTGAAAATCCAAATGACCAAAGAACAGAAGACTATATCACAGGTCGTTTTGGTTAAAAAGGAAAGGTGATAAAAATGTTACGAAAAAGTCTTGATGAAAATATTGAAAAATTAAAAAATGAGATGCTGTTAATGGGCAGTCAGGTTGAAGAAGCTATTGAAAAAAGTATTCAGGCTCTTAAAGAACAGGATGTAGAGTTAGCAAAACAGGTTATGGAAGATGATGACAAGATAGATGATTATGAATTAGAATTAGAAGAACTATGTACTAGATTGATTGCTACACAACAACCTGTAGCAGGAGACTTAAGAACAATAATTGTAATTTCTAAATTAGCAACTGATTTAGAAAGAATAGGAGACCATGCTTCCAACATTGCAAGAATGGTTATTAAAATTGATGATGAGCCATTAATTAAACCATTAATTGATATACCGAGGATGACAGATATAGTAACAAGGCGGCTAAAAGAGAGCTTAAAAGCTTTTGTAAATTTAGATACAGAGTTAGCCCATAAAATAGCTAAAGAAGATGAAGAGGTTGATGTTTTAGATGAACAGATTTTAAGAGAACTATTAACCTTTATGATTGAAGATCCCAAAACTATTAGACAAGCAATGTCACTTATTTTTGTGAGCAGATTTTTAGAGCGAATTGGAGACCATGCTACTAATATTTGTGAAAGAGTAATATATATGGCTACAGGAGATTGGGATGTTTCATATTAATATATAGAATAACACATAAGAGACCTTCACAATTGTTAAAATTGTTTTGGTCTCTTATTTTATTTGAAACTATATTTTATTAAAACCATTTTCTAATAGTTTATTTTTATAATTTTGAATCGATTTTGGTATATACATAGATAAAAGTTCAATATCTCCCTTTATTTTAACTTCTCTAAGATCGGCCGGCAGCATTGCTGATTCTCCTTTTTCCAATGTGGTGGAATTATTATTATATATTATCTCTCCCTTGTTTTTAATACAAGTAAGCAAAATGAAGTTGTCAATTTTAATATCAAAAGAAGTTTTCACATTTATTTTTTCAGTAACAAAGTATTTGGATATATTTAAAATTTCTTGAATATAGTCTTTGGTTTTTTTCATATATTTAACTTTTTGATTTAAATCTTGCCAGGAAAGATTTGCAGCTTTAATACCGTTTTGTAAATGTAAATCTCTCGGCTTACCATCACTACCCAATCTATCCCAATCATACAGTCTATATGTAGTATCAGAATTCTGCTGAATTTCAACTAACATTAAACCTTTTCCAATTGCGTGAACTGTCCCACCAGGGATATAAAAGAAATCACCTTTTTTTACATTTACTTCATTCAAATATTCTTTTAATTTACCTGTATTTATTACTTCTTCAAGATGCTTTTTATCTTTTATATTTTTAAGACCGAGATAGAGCTTCGCGTCCTTTTTTGCATCAAGTATATACCACATTTCATATTTGCTGTCATTGTTTTTAATATTTTCTGCTGTTTTTTCATCAGGATGAACCTGGACAGAAAGTTTTTTATTGGCATCGATTATTTTTAAAAGCAGTGGAAATTTATCATTAGAGTTAAAGTCGCTTCCCATGATTTCTTTAGGATATCTTTCTATTAAGGTCGTTAATTTGGTATTTTTAAATTCACCATTGCTGACTATACTGATACTATTATTATAGCTGGATATTTCCCAACTTTCACCTATGCTTTTTCCAGCGTTCTTTTTATTTAGTTTTGATTTAAGTCGATTTCCTCCCCAAATTTTCTTTTTGTAAACAGGAAAAAATTTCAAGGGATAAAGTTCCATAAAAATTAACTCCTTTCTTTAAAAATATAATAAATAAAGTTAAAAAGATTAAATAAATTAAATAAATTATTAAATAAACTTATAATATAATTAATAATATTCAACGAATCCCATTGCAGTTATTTAAAAAGTATGATAAAATATTAAAAGTACTAGGAGGTATACCAGAATATGATAAAGAAGTTTTCGAAGTATTACATAAACCATTGGAAATTATTTTTATTAGATATAGTAAGCGCATTATTAATGTCAAGTTTGGATTTGATGTTTCCTGTTATAGTACAACAGCTTTTAGACAAGCATTTTCCAAATAAAAATGCTGCAATGATAATTAGAATGTTGGTACTATTATTCATTTTATATGTTTTAAGATTAATTTTCCAGTATATTGTCCATTATTGGGGACATGTTGTAGGAATTAGAATGGAAACTGACATGAGAAAAAAATTATTTAACCATCTTCAGAAATTATCATTTAAATTTTATGATAATACTAAAGTTGGTTATTTAATGTCAAGGATAGTAAATGATCTTAATAATATATCTGAACTAGCCCACCATGGTCCTGAAGATTTATTTATTTCTTTGGTTATGTTATTAGGTTCATTTGCAATATTATTAGTAATGAAATGGCAGTTAGCTTTATTTACTTTTGCAATACTGCCTGTCATGTTTTATTTTTCCCTTATTTTAGGTGAAAAGATGTACAGATCATTTAAGGATATAAGGGAAAAAATTGCTGAGGTCAACTCTATAGTTGAAGACAGTTTAAGCGGAATTAGAGTAGTAAAGTCCTTTACTAATGAAGATTTAGAAGAAAATAAGTTTGACTATGGAAACCAAAGGTTTAGGGAATCCCGAGAATATGCAATGAGAAATATGGCTCAATTTCATTCTGGAATGAACTTTTTTTCAAATTTAATAATATTATCTACACTGTCAGCCGGTGCCTATTATCTTTTTAATGACAGCTTAACAACTGGAGAATTAGTTGCTTTTCTTTTTTATGTCAATATGTTTATGAATCCGATAAGAAGGTTAATTAACTTTAATGAACAGTTTCAAAAAGGGATGGCTGGTTTTAATAGATTTTTAGAACTTTTAGATATTGAACCTGAAATAGATGATAAACCCAATGCAGTTGAATTAAAAAATGTTGAAGGTAAGATAAGATATGAAAATGTTTCTTTTGGTTATGAAAATCACTCTAAGGTATTGAAAGATATATATTTAGATATTGAACCAGGTGAGACGGTTGCTTTTGTGGGGACATCAGGTGTAGGAAAGACAACCCTTTGTAATCTATTACCCAGATTTTATGAGCTTACTAACGGAAAGATAAAAATTGATGGAATTAATATAAAAGATGTAAAATTGGAATCATTAAGAGAAAATATAGGAATAGTTCAACAAGATGTATTTTTATTTAATGGAAATGTTAAGGAAAATATTTCATATGGTAATTTTAAAGCAAGTGATGAAGAAATAATTGATGCGGCAAAAGAGGCAAATGCACATCAGTTTATCTTGAGTTTAAGTAATGGTTATAAAACTAAAATTGGTGAAAGAGGAGTAAAACTATCAGGAGGACAAAAACAAAGAATTTCAATAGCGAGATCTTTTTTAAAGAATCCCCCTATTTTAATCTTAGATGAAGCCACTTCATCTTTAGATAATGAGAGTGAGAAAATCATCCAAGCTTCATTAGACCGTCTTTCTAAAGATAGAACTACTTTAGTTATAGCCCATAGGTTATCAACTGTTAAAAATGCAGATAAAATAATAGTTTTGACTGAAGATGGTATTGCAGAAAAAGGAACTCATCAAGATTTGATTAATAAAAAAGGTGGAGTCTATAATAGATTATATAAAACTCAGTTCAGTCAAGCTGAAAAAGATCTCTATTTTGATTAATTAAAGAGTATCAATTAATAATTTTACAACTATACCTAAAGACATAATGACAAATATTGGTTTTATTATTTTACCACCGTGTTTAATTGCCATCTTGGTGCCTAAAAAAGCACCTAAAATCATAGAAATAGCCATTGGTATTCCAACTGCATAGACAATTCTACCATAATAAGCAAAAAGTAGAAGTGAAGTCATATTACTTGTAAAATTTAGTATACGTGCATTTGCAGTACCAATAGTAAAATCAAACTTAAAGATTCTAATAAAAGCATAAAGCAGTATGGAGCCGGTACCAGGTCCAAAGAAACCATCATAAAAACCTATTGAAAAACCGACAATACAACCTAGAATTATTGTCTTTGTTGTTAATCCTTGAAAGTTGTTTTCAGTTCCGATATTTTTATTAAAAAGAGTATTTAGTGCAACGAAAACTAGTAAGACTAGGATAATAATTTGCAGATACTTTTCATTGATTCTTAACACTGTATTTACACCTAAAACTGCACCAAAAAAACTAAAGGGTAGTATATATTTGATTAAAGGAAGATGTATTTTTTTAGATTTTAGAAAAGTTAAAGTACTAGTAAGAGAAGCATTTGTTGCAGAAAATTTATTAGTTCCTAAAGTTAGATGAGGCGGCAGTCCAGCAGCCATTAAAGCTGGCACGGTTAAAATGCCTCCACCACCAGCAATTGAGTCTAAAAATGCTGCTGCAAAACCGACTATACATAAGATTATGATTGTTGTAATTGACAATAATATCACCTATTTCATATATTTTTATCATTGCTTAAATATATTCAAGATAATAGAAATAAATCCTTTTATTATTTGGAGTTGATTGGATTGGATAGATATAAGGAAGGAAAAAAGATTTCATACATTACAATTGCCGGTAATATATTGTTAGCAATTATAAAAATTGCTATAGGTATATTGGTTGGAAGTGCTGCTTTAATAGCAGATGGTTTTCATTCTGTTTCTGATACTGCATCCACTGTGGCTGTATTAATAGCTATATATATTTCTAATAAACCACCAGATGAGAAACATCAATATGGACATGGTCAGGCGGAATCAATAGCTGCAAAAATATTAGGGATAGTACTGCTTTTAACAGGTTTCGGCTTGGGATATAATATCTTTAATCAAATTTTAGCAGGAAATTTTAATATCCCGGGTATGTTAGCGTTCTGGGCAGCTGTTTTATCTATTGTTGTTAAGGAACTAATGTTTAGATTCACCTATAATGTAGGTGAAAAAACAAACAATCAAGCACTAATTGCTGATGCATGGCATCATAGAAGTGATGCAATATCATCAATTGCGGCTGCTGTTGGTATATTGGGGGCAAACTATGGATATCCGATTTTAGACCCGATAGCTGGTGTTATTGTTTCACTATTAGTAATTAGAGTAGGCTGGAAAATAATATTAGATGCAGTTGATTCTTTGATGATAAAAGCACCCCCAGAAAGTGATCAAAAAGAGATTAGAGAGATAACAAATAAAATAGATGGAGTAAAAGGGATTCAGGAATTAAGGGCTCATTATAATGGTATTGATTTATATGTTGATTTAAGAATTATTGTTGAGAGTGATTTAACAGTAAAACAGGGTCATGATATTTCTGTTAAGGTTAGAAATGAACTGTTTAAAAAATGTGACCAGATAAAAGAAGTAATAGTTCATATTCATCCTGGTTAGAATTAAAAACGATCAAAATGAGGAGGTTTGTATAATGAATAAAAAATTATATCGTTCAAGAAAGGATCAAATTATTGGTGGTGTATGTGGAGGAATAGCTGAATACTTTGGGATTGACACTACATTAGTGAGACTTGCATTTGTTTTATTTGCATTAATTGAAGGTGCAGGAGTAATTGCCTATATTATTGCATGGATAATCATTCCGGAAAGACCTGTGGGAAATGACAGAAGAAATGAAGAGGACATATATGATGTCGATTATAAACAAGAAGATGAAGAGGGTGAATATAAAGCAGAGCAAGAAACACCTGAAACTGAAAAAAAAAGTAAAGAACATAGTAAAGAACAAAGAAAACGAATTTTAGGCTTAATATTAGTTGCTTTAGGTATATTCTTTATTCTAGATAACTGGATTCCCGGATTTTATTGGAGAAGATTTTGGCCTGTTATTTTAATAATACTAGGTGTTGTTTTGATATACAGGGAGGTTAAAAATTAGATGAGCAGTGAAAATAACAACAGATCTGCTTATATAGTAGGTTTAATTTTAATTGGTATTGGATTATTATTTTTATTAAATTCTTTAGGAATAGCAACTTTTAGGCTCTGGTATTTTATTACAAGATTTTGGCCGGTTTTATTAATCTTATTTGGCCTAAACTTGATTTTGAAAAAATCTAAATTGTGGTGGGTTGTTCCAATATTAATATTTGTTATAATTATTGGGGCAGTAATTATGCCCACATCGACCCTTAGAGGAATTAATACTGGTTTTTTTGTCTTCAACTTTGGAGATGAGACACGTTCAGGAGTTTATCAAGAAAACAGAGAGTATGATCCAAACATTGATAATTTCAGGGTTGATTTAACCTTTGGTGCAAACAGATTAAATATTGATAGTGTTGATAGAGATATTGATTTATTTGATTTAGACTTGGATTACAGAGGTAAAATGCCTGAAGTAAATTATGATAAAAAAGATAACAGGGCTGACCTTTCAATAAGGCAAACAAGACAGGTTAATGTAGGAACTGGTTCAGCTATTTGGAATATAAATTTAACTAAAGATACTCCCTTAGAAATTAACATCAAAGGTGGGGCAGGAGACCTTTTATTAAATCTTGAGGAACTAAAGGTTGATAAACTTAACATTGATGCAGGTTTAGGACAACTGAATATTAGATATCCTGATTATGATAATAAAACAGAAATATCTGCAGGTGCTGGGAACATAAAGTTAATAGTACCACCGACAGCAGCTTTAAGAATTGAAACTAATACTGTTATTAATAGTAATAATTTTGATGAGATTGGTTTGATTAAGTTGTATGATGATGTATATCAATCAAAAAATTACGGAGAAGTTGAAAATAAAATTGATATTAAAATTTCAACTTCTGCCGGTAATATTAAAGTTGCACATAATTAGACAACTTATTTGAAAGATAGGCGGCCAGAACGATTTTTATAAGGTCGCCTATTATAAATGGTGTAACTCCTATTGTGATTGCTTGAATTATACCAACCTTTGTTACAAGCATTAATCCGGTTACTCCTAAAATATAAATTGAGAGTACAGCTAAAACTAAGTATAACAGTTTATTCAATAAGCTTTTTTTACCCATTCCGGAAATATATCCGGCTGCTATAAATCCAAAAATAAACCCACCGGTTGGTCCAAATAAAATTCCTATTCCCCCTGCACCTCCTGCAAAGACAGGTAGTCCAATCACACCGAGAAGTACATATATCAACTGTGAGAAAAATCCATATTTTTTCCCTAATATACCTCCAGCAGTTAATGTGAAAAACGTTTGAAGTGTAATAGGTACAGGACTAATTGGGAGTGGGATATAAATATAAGCTCCAATTGCAGTAAGTGCTGCAAATAATCCGGTTAGAATTAAATATTTTGTATTAGTATTGCTTTGCATTAAAAAGTTCACTCCTTTCAAATTTAAAACCGTAATTATTATACCAACAAAATTATCGGAATGCAATATATTATTAATTGAAGGATATTTGAATTTAATAATGAAATAATATAAATGGGTGTATAAAAAAATTATGGAGGTGAAGTGGGTCTTTTAATTATATTCAAGGAGGGTAAAAATGAAAGACAAAATGTATGCTGTAGTAAAAGAAAAACCTGAATATGGAGCTGTCTATAAAGAAGTAAAAGTTCCAGAAATAGGACCCGAGCAGATTTTAATCAAAGTAGAGAGTACCTCAATTTGTGGTACAGACCATCATATATATAAATGGAACAAATGGGCTCAAAATAATATAAAACCTCCCCAGATTATGGGCCATGAAGTAGCCGGAGAAGTAATTAAAGTAGGTTCCAGAGTAAAAAAAGTAGATATAGGGGATTTTGTATCAAGTGAAACACATATTCCCTGTGGGCATTGTTACCAATGTCAGACAGGGCAGGAACATATTTGTAGTAACATGAGAATATTAGGAGTGCATCAAGACGGAGTTTTTGCTGAATATGCAGTTTTAGAGGAAGTAGATATTTGGAAAACCGACCCGAGTATTCCAAAGGATTTTGCTTCCATTCAAGAACCATTAGGAAATGCGATTGATACAATATTACCTGGTAATGTAGCCGGTAAAGATGTATTAATTACCGGAGCAGGCCCAGTTGGTTTGATATCAGTGGCAGTAGCTAAAACTTTTGGAGCAGCAAATATTTTAGTTAGTGAACCAAATGAATATAGAAGAGATCTTTCAAAAAAGATGGGTGCTGATAATGTAGTAAATCCTATTGAGGATAATTTATTAGATGTTGTTTATGACATATTTGGTAAAAAAGGTGTAGACTTTACTGCTGAAATGTCGGGGAATCCTTCAGCAATTAAAAATGGTATTAAAGCTGTTACTGCAGGTGGAATAGTTTCACTATTAGGTCTCCCTGATAGTGAGGTAAGTATGGACCTAACAAATGATATAATTTTTAAAAACATAAAAGTTATAGGTGTAACCGGTAGAAAAATGTTTAGTACCTGGCATATTGCCAGTAACTTACTTAAGGGCAATAGAATTGACCTATCACCTGTTATTACACATAAGTTTGATTTAAAAGACTTTGAAAAAGGTATGAAATTAATGGATGAAGGTAACTGTGGAAAAATTATTTTAAAACCGTAGGGGGTTTTTACCATGAATAAAGATTTTCAAAAATTTATGGATGATCAGTTACAAGAATTAAAAAAAGAAGGTCTTTACAATACAATAAGGACCTTGGAAGGACCTCAGGGATCATGGGTAGAAATTGAAGGAAAAGAAGTTTTAAATTTTAGTTCAAATAATTACTTGGGTTTAGCAAATCATCCCGAAACCGTTAAAGCAGCTAAAAAGGCTTTAGTAGAATACGGAATAGGCCCAGGAGCGGTAAGAACAATAGCTGGTACAATGGAACTTCATAATGATTTAGAAGAAGCCTTAGCTGATTTCAAGAAAGTTGAAGGTGCAATTACTTTTCAATCAGGCTATAATTCAAACTTAGCAGTAATTCCTGCTATCGTAGGTAAAGGTGATACAATATATAGTGATGAATTAAATCATGCTAGTATTATTGATGCATGTAAACTGTCTGGTGCAGAAATTAAGGTATATAAACATGCTGATATGAATTCATTAGAAGAGATATTAAAAGAAAAAACAGAAGGTAAAAAACTAGTTGTAACAGATGGTGTATTTAGTATGGATGGTGATGTTGCCAAATTACCTGAAATTGTTGAGATCGCAAAAAAATATAATGCAATTACAATGGTTGATGATGCTCATGGTGAAGGAGTACTAGGATCTCATGGGAGAGGTATAGTAGATCATTTTAATTTACACAATGAAGTTGATATTGAAATAGGTACTTTTTCAAAGGCGATTGGTACAGTTGGAGGATGTGCAGCAGGCAGTAAAAAAATGGTTGAATACTTAAAACAAAAAGCTAGGCCTTTCTTGTTTAGTTCTGCAGTTACTCCACCTGACGTGGCTGCAACTCTAAAGTCAATTGAAATATTAGATAATGATGATACATTAGTGAATAAATTATGGGATAACGGTAACTATTTTAAAAAGAATATGAAAGAGATTGGATTTGATGTTGGAAATAGTCAAACACCTATTACACCTGTAATGTTAGGAAAAGCAAAAACTGCTTCAGAGTTTTCCAAAAAATTATTTGAGGAGAACATTTTTGCTCAATCTATTGGTTTTCCAACAGTTCCAAAAGGCAAGGCAAGAATTAGAGTTATGATATCTGCTGTTCATTCAAGAGATGACTTGGATTTTGCATTAGATAAGTTTAAAAAAGTAGGTAAAAAGCTAGATATTATATAAATATCAATATCAAGCCATAAATAATAGTAAAGTTTAGTAGAGAAATATTAATGTTTTTAAATAAAAAATGACACATATCATGCTTCTTTGAAGGTATCTATAAGCTGGGTTGACATACTAGAGGGGTATCAGATATGTGTCATATTTTTATTATTCTATTTATCTAAGGGTGTGTAAAATGGAAATAAAGAAATTAAAAGATAGAGCCTGTAGTATAGTTGATGAAAAGAAAGATGATATAATTAATTTAACTAAAGATCTATTTAAACACCCTGAAACAGGATATAAGGAATATAGAACAAGTGAAATAATTAAAGATAAGTTTGAAAATTTAAATTTAGAAGTAGAAGAAGAAATTGCAGTAACTGGAATTAAAACCAGTTTGGGCAACTTAAAAAAACCTCATATTGCCGTACTGGGAGAATTAGATGCAATAATTGATAAAGAACACCCCAAAGCTAATGAAAAAGGTGTAGTTCATGCCTGTGGTCATAATAATCAAATAGCAATAATGTTTGGTATTGCACTTGCCTTAAAAAAAGCTGAGATAATGGACTATATAACTGGTACTGTTGATTTTATCGCTGTTCCAGCTGAAGAGTATATTGAACTTGACTTTAGAGAAAAATTAAAAAATGGTAAGAAGATAAAATACTTCGGAGGTAAACAAGAATTAATAAGCAGAGGATATTTTGATGATGTAGACCTTGCTTTAATGGTACATTCCTTTGATACTGGGGAGATGAAGGATGTAATTGTAGGTCCGAGTGGAAATGGTTTTATCGCAAAGAAAGTTAAGTTTATTGGAAAGAAATCCCATGCTGGTTCTTCTCCTGAAGAAGGGATAAATGCATTAAATGCAGCTGTTTTAGCGATTAATAATATAAATGCTCAGCGAGATACTTTTTTGGATAGTGATAATGTTAGGGTACATCCGATAATTACAAAAGGTGGGGATGTAGTAAATACTGTTCCAAGTGATGTTAGAATGGAAACTTATGTAAGGGCAAGAACTTTAGATTCTATTATGGATGCTAACCAAAAAGTCAATCGGGCTTTAAAGGCTGCAGCAATTGCAATGGGAGCAGAAGTAGAAATAAAAGATTATTCCGGATATTTGCCATTGTTAAATTATGAATCATTAATTGATTTATTTATAAAAAATTCAGATCAGATTATAGATCAAAATAAAATAATACGCAATAAGAAGTTCAGTGGTTCATTTGATATGGGAGATCTTTCTCATATTATGCCGATATTACATCCGTTTTTTGGAGGAGTAAAAGGTGGACTTCATACAAGTGAATTTAAAACGGTTGATTATGAATTAGCAGTAATAAAACCAATCAAAGTTTTAATTAAAATAATCATTGATATATTAACAGATGATGATATATTAAAAACAACTGCCAATTCCCCATATACTAAAGATGAATATATTAAAATACTGAACAAGATGAACACATTGTAATTGAAGAATATAGGTGTTATAATAGGAAGGGTATTATTATTGATCTGGCGGTGTTATAATGAATCAGTTAACAGTTAATGCATATGCTAAAATTAATTTATTTTTAGATATAAAAAACTTAAGAAAAGATGGTTATCATAATTTGGAAATGGTGATGCAGTCAATCTCATTACATGATACAATAAAATTATATAAGAAAGATAAAGGTATAAAGATTGAAACCAATCATCATAAACTACCTACTGGTGAACATAACTTAGCATATAAAGCTGCACAAGCAGTTATAAGCAAGGCAAAATTAAATAAAGGTATTAAAATATTCATTGATAAAAGAATTCCAATAGCCGCTGGTTTAGCTGGAGGAAGCACTGATGCTGCAGCTGTAATAAATGGGATGAATAAATTGTATGATCTTAATTTAAATCAAAAAGATCTACATAATATTGCATTTAATATCGGAAGTGATGTTCCTTTTTGTTTAAAAGGAGGAACTGCTTTTGCCACAAAAAGAGGTCAAGAATTACGATATTTAAGACCCTTAAAAAAACATAAGGTTCTTTTAGTAAAACCACCTGAAATGGTAAGTACAAAAAAAGTGTATACTCTATATGATAAGTATAATATTGATAAAAATATTCCTGTAAAAAAACTTTTAGAGATAATTAGTAATAAGAAAAAAATGAATATAGATGATGGGTGGGCCAATGTTTTAGAGCCGATTACCAAAAAACTTGTGCCTGATGTGAATATAATTAAAGACAAATTAATAAAACAGGGATTTAAATTCACAATGATGACCGGAAGCGGTCCAACCGTGTTTTCATTATTTGATAAAAAAGATATTGATTTAGCTGATAACGTGATTAAAAATTGGCCAAGAAGTGATGATTATATTACATTAACTCAAACAAGAAAATTTAATTAGATAGTTTAATTGGGGGTTTAGACATGAAATTTGATGCTTTAGTTGTAGCAGGAGCCAAAAACAATGGAGCTTTAAAAGATTATTCTAATAAAAAATATGAATCATTAATAGAAATTGCCGGTAAGCCGATGTTACAACATGTAATAGAGGCTGTTGAAAATGCTGAAGAAATAAATGAAATAGTTATAGTTGGTCCTGAAAATATTAATGAAGTTATTGGTACAGACTATGAGGTGATTAAACCTGAAGATGTTTTGATAAATAACATTAAAAATGGTATTGATGCCTTAAATCATGAGCATCATATTTTAATAATAACCTCTGATATCCCATTAATTACTACAAAGATCATTGAAGATTTTATAAAAAAGTGTGAGTTGGAAAAAAAACATGATCTGTTCTATCCTGTTATTTCTAAAGAGATTAATCTTAAAAAGTATCCTGAAGTTGAACGAACTTATGTACATCTTAAAGAGGGAATATTTACAGGAGGCAACATGGTTTTAGTTAGTCCTGAAATTATACAGGGACCATTGGATTGGTATGATAAAATATTGAATTTAAGGAAAAAGCCTTTTAAAATGAGTCAGATGCTTGGTTTTAAATTTATAATCAAATTTATTTTTAGGCAGTTATCAATAAAAGAGGTAGAAAACAGAATATCAGATATTATTGGACACAAATGTAAGGCCCTAATAGTAGAGTCTCCAGAGATAGGTTTTGATGTAGATAAACCAAGTGATTTAAAAATGATGAAAGAAAAATACTTAAATGAATTTGATATTTAATACTATCTTGTTATAATTAAATACATAATTATTTTAAAAATAAATTAAAAAGGAGAAGTGAGTAGTGAATATGAGTCATCTAACAAAAAGAGATATATTAAAAAAAGCTGAAGAATTAAATGTGAAATTTATAAGACTGCAGTTTGTTGATATTTTAGGTATAATTAAGAATGTAGCTATAACAGTTGATCAATTAGAACCAGCCCTTGATGGGAAGATAATGTTTGATGGTTCTTCAATTGAAGGATTTACTAGAATTCATGAATCAGATATGTACTTAAAACCTGACTTTGATACTTTTGCAATCTTTCCCTGGCATAAAGAAGAGAGCTCAATTGCCAGACTGATTTGTGATATTTATACCCCAGACGGAGAACCATTTATAGGTTGTCCTCGTAACACATTAAAAAAGGTGATAAATGAAGCAAAAGAAATGGGTTTTGAGATGCATGCTGGTCCTGAACCAGAATTTTTCTTATTTGAGAAAGATAAAAATGGAAACCCTACAACAATTACAAATGATAATGGCGGTTATTTTGATCTTTCTCCTGTTGATCTAGGAGAAAAAGCGCGTAGAGATATTGTTCTTGCCTTAGAAGAAATGGATTTTGATGTTGAAGCTTCTCACCATGAAGTTGCTCCAGGCCAGCATGAAATTGACTTTAAATATACCCCAGTACTTAGAACAGCGGACAATGTCGCCACATTTAAATTTGTAACTAAAAGAATCGCTATGGAGCATAATCTACATGCTACTTTTATGCCCAAACCAATTTTTGGAGAAAACGGTTCTGGTATGCATGTTCATCAATCTTTATTTAAAGATGGAGAGAATGCTTTTTATGATCCAGATGACAAATTACAATTAAGTGAGTTAGCTTATCATTATATAGGGGGTATTTTAAAACATTCTAAAGCTTTTACAGCAATTACAAATCCAATTATTAATTCATATAAAAGGTTATTACCCGGTTATGAAGCACCTGTTTATATCACCTGGTCTACTCAAAACAGGAGTGCTTTGGTAAGGGTTCCTTCAGCAAGAAAAGATGCAACTAGAATAGAACTTAGAAGTCCAGATCCAGCAGCTAATCCTTATTTAGCAATGGCTGTTACTTTAAAAGCCGGTCTTGAAGGTATTAAAAACAAAATAGATCCTGGTGAGCAAACAACAGATAATATTTATGACATGAATGCAATCGAGAGATCAAAAAGAGGTATTGAGAGTCTGCCGGGAGATATTATGAAAGCTGTTGAGTATTTAAATCAAAACAGTGTTATAAAAGAGACTTTAGGACAGCATATTTATGAGCATTTTGTTGTAGCAAAAGAGGTTGAATGGCATGAGTATAGTACTCAGGTTCATGATTGGGAACTTGATCAATACTTAATGAAGTATTAAATTATTGGAGGGTTAATGATGAGAGGTGACATAAAAGAGCAGTTACGTAATCTATCATTAAATAATTTATCAACACGATTAATATCTTTTTTAGCAATGTTTACTGCTTTTGTTGCAGTAGGAACATATTTACATATTCCCGGTCCAAGTTCATCATATTTTAACTTAGGTGAAGTAGCAATTTATATAATTGCTTTAGTGTTTGGGAGTAAAGCAGGTGGAGTTTCGGGAGCATTGGGTTCTGCTCTAATGGATATCTTTTTAGGCTATTCTTTATGGGCACCTTTCACTTTTATTATTAAAGGTTTAGAAGGATATTTAGTTGGTAAAATCGCTAAAGAAGGAGACTTAAAAAGCAATATTTTAGCTATTGTTGTTGGTGGAAATATTATGGTAATTGGTTATGCGATTACCAAAGGGTTTTTAATTAGTTGGCCGGCAGTTATTCCAGAAATAGGCATTGATTATGCACAGATGATAATAGGGGGTTTAGTTGCACTTCCATTGTCAAGACAGATTAATAACTTACTATCTTGACAAAATATATTGATTCTGTTATACTTCTAACGGTTAATCACTGTACTTTTACTTAGATTTGAGGTAAATTTATGATTCCTTATGTAAGTGATAAAGATTTGTATAGGTTTAAATTAACATTAATATTAGGAAACGGTAATCGCCTTAAAAAGTTATTAAGGAGATTTCCGACCGAAAAAAAATTTAAAAAAGCAAAGTCACCTGAAATTGCAGATACAATAGGAATTTCAGACGCTGATTCTGATATTATCAATAAATTAGATAATATTGATGATGTTTTTAATGAGATGGTAACTTTTAAACCTGATAAAAGATGGAGTAAGAAACCGGATGCATCTATAATAATGGGAATAGATACTGAATATTTAAAAAGCGAACTGGACTGTATCCAATATACTGTTATGGATGATTTAAAGATAGTTGATAACGGTTTTATATTTACTAATAATAGTTTGGCTCCATCTATTACAATAAGAAAAGGAATTGACTTTTTAAGAAATGTAATAGATGAATATAATCCCGAATTAATAGTAGGACATAACTTTAATTCAGATATAAGCATACTAGAAAATGCATATATGAGAGATATTCCTGAGTTATATTATTATGATGATACCATGAACTTAATGCAGTGGAGTAATTTATCTAATATAATGGGCAGTGCGGGTCTAAATAAAGTTGTCACTAATTTATTTGATTTGGATGTTGTCGATTTATTTACTGCATATGACAATTTGAGTTTACTTATTGAATATGGTATGAAAGACACTATCTATCCGATATTAATTAGGCATTTTGTTCTAAACAGTGAAATGCCAGATTTAGATTATAACTTTAAAATAAATAAAGTTATAAAGGATGAGAATAGAAATTTGTTAAAGAGAGATATGATTAAACTTTAAGGAGGATTTCGCATGTCAGATTTACTGACTATAATATTGGCAGCCGGTAAAGGAACCCGCATGAAATCAGATAAAAATAAAGTATTACATAAAGTTGCCGGTAAAGAGATGATAAATCATGTTATAGATTCTGTTAGTGATATTTCTTCAGATATCGTTTGTATAGTTGGTCATCAAGCTGATGAAGTAAAAAAAGCAGTCAAAAATGATGATGTTAGATTCCAACTTCAAAGTAAACAATTAGGTACTGCACATGCAGTAAAACAAGCTAAAGAAGATATAAAAAACAATGATGGTAATGTATTGATTCTTTATGCTGATATACCTTTAATCCAAGAAAATTCCTTAAAATTGATGAGTGATTATCACTTAGAAAAGTCAGCAGACTTAACAATTATGACTGCAGTCTTAAAAAATCCTTCTGGATATGGTAGAATAATAAGAGATAAGCAAAATGAAATAACTAATATAGTAGAAGAAGATGATGCAAATTCTAAACAAAAAAAGATAGATGAAATAAATAGTGGAATTATGTGTGTTAATTCTAGTCTATTAAATGAAGCACTGGACAATATAGATAATGATAATGCTCAAAATGAATATTATCTTACTGATATTGTAGATTATCTAAGAGGTAAGGATAAAAAGATACTACCTTATACAATAAAAGATGAAAAAGAGATAATTGGTGTAAATGATAGAATTGGTCTTTCTGAGGCCGAAAAAGTTTTAAGAGCAAGAATCAATAAAAAGCATATGGGAAATGGAGTTACAATTATAGACCCCGAAACTACATATATAGATGAAGAAGTAGAAATTGGACCAGATACAGTTATATACCCATTTACATATATAGAAGGGGACACTAAAATAGGTCGGCATAATGTTATTAGGCCGAATAATAATATTATTGATTGTGTTATCGGAAATAATAATAGTATTAAAAATAATAATGTTATTAAAAACAGTACAATAAATAATAACTGTAATATAGGACCATTTGCTCATATTAGACCAGGGTGTAAAATAGAAGATGATGTAAAAATTGGCGACTATGTAGAGTTAAAGAAAGCATATGTCGATAAGGGTACAAAAGTTCCTCATCTAGCTTATGTTGGTGATGCTCAGTTAGGTAAAGATACTAATATAGGAGCAGGCACAATATTTGCTAATTATGATGGCATAAATAAAAATAAGACTATTATTGGTGATTCTGTATTTATCGGTAGTAACTCAACTTTAGTGGCACCATTACAAATAAAAGATAGAGGTAAAACAGGTGCTGGTGCTGTAGTTACAAAAGATGTTGAAGAAGATACAACGGTTATAGGAGTTCCTGCCCGTGAATATATGAAAAAAAATAAAGAAGACGAGTAAAAGGGGGATAATATGTCGACTTATAGTGATAAACTAAAAATATTTGCAGGTAGTTCTCATCCTGATCTGGCTGAGGATATTTGCGAATATTTAGGAACTGAATTATTAGATGCTCGTGCAAAAAGATTTGCTGATGGTGAGGTTAGTGTAGAAATTAATGAAACTGTTCGTGGAGCTGATGTTTTTATTATTCAACCAACTAGCCCCCCCGTTAATGAAAATATTATGGAACTTCTAGTTATTGTGGATGCTTTAAGAAGGGCTTCTGCTAGGAGAATAACAGCTGTTGTTCCATATTACGGTTATGCCAGACAGGATAGAAAAGCCAAACCACGTGATCCGATTACTGCAAAGTTAATTGCTAATATTTTAACTGCTGCAGGAGCTAGAAGACTGCTTTCAATCGACTTACATGCTCCGCAAATTCAGGGATTTTTTGATATTCCTGTTGATAATTTATATGCAGCTCCATTAATGATAGATTATTTTAGAAAAAAAGAACTAGATAAACTAACAGCAGTTGCACCAGATGTTGGTTCTGTAAAAAGAGTAAGATCAATTGCTGAGTCCTTAAATATTCCGATGTCTATTATTGATAAGAGAAGACCTAAACCAAATGTTGCTGAAGTAATGCATGTTATAGGTCGCTCAAATATTAAAGATTCAAATGTTATTTTGTTTGATGATATTATTGATACTGGCGGAACCATCACACAGGCAGCTGAAGCTTTAAAGAAAAATGGTGCTAAAAAGGTATTTGCTTGTGCAAGTCATGGTCTTTTTTCTGGACCTGCAATTGATAGGATGAAAAAATCACCTATTGATGAAGTAATTGTTACTGATTCAATCCCCCAAAAACATAGTAAGGAATTGGATAATCTAACTGTACTTTCCCTAGCTCCTCTTGTTGGAGAAGCTATTGATAGAATTTTCAAAGATTTATCTGTAAGCGTATTATTTTAATATTATCTAAGGAGTGAATTATGTTATGCACAGATATAGTATTGAAGTTGAAAAAAGAGATGAAACTGGTAAAGGTGTTGCAAGAAGACTTAGAAGAAATGGATTAATTCCTGGTGTTGTATATGGTAAACACAGAGAAGCTCAAGCATTAACTGTTAATCCTCTAGATTTAAGAGGAAAAATCCACAGTAATGCGATAATTGATTTAACAATTGATGGTGAACAAGAGACTGTTATGATTAAAGATTTTCAAAAAGATGTAATAAAAGATGAACTTATTCATGTTGATTTCCAACAAATTTCTATGGATGAAACAATCAGTATTACAGTTCCAATTAAACTAGTTGGAGAAGCTCCAGGTGTAAGAGAAGGCGGAGTATTACAGCAACTTATGAGAGAGGTAGATATCGAAGTACTACCAACTAATATTCCTGATGAAATTGAATTAGATATCAGTGAATTGACATTGAGCGATTCATTAGAAGTTGGAGACTTAGAAGTGCCTGAAGAGGTTACATTAGTCAACTCTCTTGAAGATGTAATTGTTACAGTTGTTGCTCCTTCCGAAGAAATCGAGGAAGAAGAGGAAGAAGAACTAGAAGAAGAATTCATCGAACCAGAAGTAATTGGAGAAGAAGAGGAAGAAGAAGGCGAAGAAGGCGAAGAACAAGAAGACTTAGAAGATAAAGATTATTACCAGAAATAATATTAAGAAAATGTAATTAAATAAATAATATAGGCGTAATCCTCTTTGGATTACGTCTTAGCTTTCTTAATATGTTAGCTGGAGGTTTTGAATTTGAAATTAATAGTTGGTTTAGGAAATCCAGGTAAAAGATATGCTGAGACAAGGCATAATGTAGGGTTTATGGCTATAAAAAAACTAGCTGATAGATTTGATATTAGAAATATTAATAAAGATTGTGAAGCTTTAATTGCAAAAGGTAAAATCAAAAACAACAAAGTATTATTAGCACAACCATTAACCTATATGAATAATAGTGGAAGGGCTGTAAAAAAACTAGCTGATAAATATAATATAGATTTTGCTGATATCATTATTATTTATGATGATCTTGATTTACCTGCTGGAAAGTTAAGGATAAAACCCAAAGGCAGTAGTGGTGGTCATAAAGGTTTACAGTCAGTAATGGATAGTTTTAATACAGAACAGATAATAAGAATTAGAATTGGTATTGGAAGACCAATTAATCTTGAAGTAACAGATTATGTACTACAAAAGTTTGATAAAGCACAAAAAAAAGAGATTGATAATATTTTAAGTTCTATAGATGAAATTATTCTAGAAATACTGGAGAACGATGTTTCTAGTTCAATGAGTAAGTTTAATTAATAATCAGGCCCGTACCTTTAAGTAGGGGTTATTTTTGTATTTAAATAGGTGAATTTATGTTAAAAACTAATGTTATTAAAGAACACAAAAAAATAAGAGATCTTAAGTATAATATTGATAATAATAAAAAGGTTAAAGTAATTGGGCCGGAAGAGGCCTCTTTTTCTTTTGTAGTTTCCAATATTATACAAAATAT
>JBNJDV010000003.1:0-78705 GCA_051745185.1 Bacillota bacterium | reverse complement strand
GGGTCAAATTTATGCTAAAGAAGTTTTAGATATTAAAAATCCAAGAGTTGGTCTATTAAGTATTGGTGAAGAAAAAGAAAAGGGTAATAAATTAAATTTCGATACATATGAACTTATTGAAACTAAGGAACTTATTGATAATTTTATAGGAAATGTAGAAGGCAGAGATATATTTAATGGTAACTGTGATGTAGTTGTTTGTGATGGATTTGTTGGAAACATAGTTTTAAAAACTACTGAAGGTGTTGCTTCTTACGTATTTGACCTTTTAAAAGATGCTCTTAATGAAAACTTAAAGTCTAAAATTGGGGCAATACTTTTAAAAGACCAGCTAAAAGCTATGAAAGACAAGGTTGATTATAGAAAATATGGGGGAGCACCGTTATTAGGTCTGCAAGCCCCTGTAATTATCAGTCATGGTAGTTCTGATGAACAGGCTATCTATAGTGCTATTAAAGTGGCAAGAGAGACAATCTTAAATAATGTCGTTGAAAAAATCAAAAATAAAATAGAGACTTAAATTTTTATAGGAGTGGTTAAAATGTATCTTAATACAGAGATTTGCGATTTATTTGATATAAAATATCCCGTAGTACAGGGAGGAATGGCCTGGGTTGCAACTGGTGAGTTAGCAGCTGCTGTATCAAAAGCAGGAGGTTTAGGTACTATAGGAGCTGGTAATGCTCCCAAAGATGTGATTAAAAAAGAAATTAAAAAGGCTAAAGAAATTACTGATAATAATTTTGCTGTAAATATTATGTTGTTGTCACCATTTGCAGAAGATATAGTTGATTTAGTTATTGAAGAAAATGTTCCTATTGTAACAACAGGTGCAGGTAATCCCGGTAAATTCATTGATAGGTTTAAAGAAAATAATATTAAAGTAGTACCAGTTGTTTCATCAGTTGTTTTAGCAAAAAGATTAGTTCGAACTGGTGTTGATGCAGTTATAGCTGAAGGAACTGAAGCAGGAGGGCATATTGGAGACTTAACTACAATGACACTTGTTCCGCAATTAGTTGATGAAATTGATATACCTGTAATTGCTGCTGGAGGTATAGCAGATGGCAGGGGTTTTGCTGCTGCATTATCACTAGGTGCTTCAGGTGTTCAGATGGGAACACGATTTGTTTGTGCTAAAGAGTCAATTGCTCATAAAAAGTATAAGGAAGCAATTATTAATGCTAGAGATAGAGATGCAGTAGTAACAGGAAGAAGCACTGGTCATCCAGTTCGTAACTTGAAAAATAAATTGACTCGAAAAATTGATAACCTGGAAAAAGAAGGTATGGATGCTATAAAAATAGAAGAAGTTGGTTCCGGTAAACTAAGAGAAGCAGTTATTGAAGGTAATATTGATAATGGAAGTGTTATGGCAGGACAAATTGCAGGAATGGTAACTGACATATTGCCTGTGAAAGAAATTATAAATAATATTATTAGTGATACTATAAAAGTAATTAAGAAAAATAATGATTATATAAGGGAATAATTTTCCTTTTCTGATATAAAATTTTGTGGTGATCCAAGGAGGTGTAAAGAGGTTAAATAATTAGTGTAAAAACTATATTTGATAATTATAATTTAAGCAAGAGAAGAAAGGTGGATGTATAATGAGAAAAGCAACTATAACAGGTTGGGGGAAATATTTGCCTCCAAATGTTATGACAAATAAAGATTTAGAGGAAATCGTTGATACAACTGACAAGTGGATAAAAAAAAGAACAGGAATTAATCAAAGAAGAATAGTTGATGAAGATACCGCGACATCTGATATAGCTATAGAGGCTTCAAAAGAAGCTTTAAAAAAGGCAAAATTAGATGCTGATCAATTAGATTTAATAATTGTATCAACTGTAACTCCAGATATGATATTTCCTGCTACAGCCTGTATTGTACAGGATAAAATAGGTGCAGATAATGCAGCAGCATTTGACTTAGAGGCTGGCTGTTCTGGATTTGTATATGCTTTAAGTGTTGGTGCACAGTTTATTGAAAGCGGATTATATGATAATGTTTTAATAATTGGTGCAGAAACTTTATCAAAAATTACCGATTGGGAAGATAGAAACACCTGTGTGTTATTTGGTGATGGTGCAGGGGCTGCTGTATTACAGGCAACTGATAAAGGCGGATTTTTATCTTACGACTTAGGGTCTGATGGTAGTGGAGCAGATGCACTTTATATTGAAGCAGGAGGATCAAAAAATCCTGCAACATTAGAAACTGTTAAAAACAAACAACATTATATAAGAATGGAAGGTAACCCAGTCTTTAAATTTGCTGTAAAAACAATGAAACAAGCTTCACTTGATGTTATAAAAAAAGCAAATTTAACTACTGATGATATTGATTTATTAATTCCTCATCAAGCAAATACGAGAATTATTGAATCAGCACGTAGAAAATTAAAACTTGATAAAGATCAAGTATATGTGAATTTGCCAGAACTAGGTAATACATCAAGTGCTTCTGTTGCAATTGCAATGGCAGAAGCTAGAGAAAAGGGTAAAATTTCTAATGGAGATAATCTTCTATTAGTAGCTTTTGGTGCTGGTCTAACTTGGGCAGCAACTGTAATTGAGTGGAATGAAAACATATAATAATTAATGGAGTGATTGATAATGAGTAAATTAGCTTTTATATTTCCTGGCCAAGGATCCCAATATGTCGAGATGGGGAAAGATTTTTATGAAAATTACGAATTGGCCAAAGAATATTTTAAAAAAGCAAATGATATATTAGATTTTGACTTAAAGAAACTTTGTTTTGAGGGTCCTGAAGAGAAACTAACTGAAACACAAAATACACAACCTGCTATATTTACAGTAAGTTTGATAGCTTATGAATTATTAAAAAATGAAGGTATAAAACCTGAAATGGTAGCAGGCCATAGTCTAGGTGAATATGCAGCACTTTGTGCAGCTGGAGTTTTTGATTTTGAAACTGGACTAAAGTTAGTAAGAAAAAGGGGAGAATTAATGGCTTCTGCTGTCACAGATGGATCTGAGGGTACAATGGCAGCTATAATAGCTTTAGATCAATCAAAGATTGAGGAAATCTGTAATAAAGTTGATGGAGTCTGTGAACTAGCAAACATTAATTCACCGATGCAAATTGTCATTTCTGGTGAAAAGGAAGCTGTAAACAAAGCAATGGAATTAGCAACTGAAGAAGGTGCTAAAAAGGTTGTTGAATTAAATGTTAGTTCAGCTTTTCATTCACAGCTTATGGAACCAGCAAAGAATAAATTAAAAGATTATATCGAAAAAATTGTTTTTAATGATCCAGTAATTCCGGTGGTAGCTAACAGTACTGCTGATATAGTAAAAGATAAAAATGAAATTGTATCAGCTTTAGAAAAACAGTTAACTAGTCCGGTGCGATGGGTTGAAAGCATGGAATTAATGGGTAATAAAGGTATAGATGTTGCCCTTGAAGTTGGTCCGGGCAGAGTATTAAAAACTCTCATGAGGAGAATTGATCGTTCAATTAAAACATACAATGTTGAAGATAAAGCAAGTTTGAAAAAAGCAATTAAAAAATTATAATTTGGAGGTTCAAAAATATGAGTAATAGAGTTGTAATAACAGGACTTGGTGTTGTCTCATCCCTTGGTATGGAGGCAGAAAAGTTCTGGAATAATTTAATAGATGGCAAGTCAGGTGTATCAAGGATTGAAAAATTTGATCCTGAAGAGTATCCTAGTCAAATAGGTGCTGAGATAAAGGATTTTGATCCTGGAAAATATATAGACCGTAAAGATGCTAAAAGGATGGCAATTTATTCTCAATATGCTGTTTATGCAGCATTAAAAGCACTTGAAGATGCAGATCTTGAAATTACAGAGGATATTGCAAATGAAAGTGGAGTTTTAATTGGTTCTGGTATTGGTGGAATAGAGGTTTTTGAAGATCAAATAGAAAGATTAATTAACAGAGGACCGAGAAGAATAAGTCCATTCTTTATACCAATGATGATTTCTAATATGGCTGCAGGCCAAGTTGCAATCTATACAAATGCTAAAGGGCCAAACAGTAATGCAGTAACCGCATGTGCTTCAGGAACTCACTCAATTGGTGAAGCAATGGAAATTATTAAAAGAGGAGATGCTAAAGTAATGATTTCTGGTGGAGCAGAAGCATCTATAACACCATCAGCTGTTGCAGGTTTTAGTAATATGAAAGCTCTCTCAACTAGAAATGATGAACCACAAAAAGCCAGTAGACCTTTCGATAAAAACAGAGATGGATTTGTAATTGGTGAAGGTAGTGGAGTAGTAATATTAGAAGACTATGAATTTGCTAAAAAACGTGGAGCCAATATAATTGCTGAAGTAAGTGGGTATGGTATGTCAGCAGATGCATATCACATGACACAACCTGCTCCCAATGGAGAAGGAGCATACAGAGCTATGAAGATGGCTGTAGAGAAGTCTAATGCATCATATAGTGATATAGGTTACATTAATGCTCACGGGACTTCTACACCCTTTAACGATAAGCTGGAAACACAGGCTATAAAAGATCTATTTAAAGACCATGCAAATGAATTAGCTGTTAGTTCTACAAAGTCTATGACTGGTCATTTATTAGGAGCTGCAGGGGGAATTGAAGCTATTGCGTCTGCATTAGCAATAAGAGATAATACATTACCTCCGACAATTAACTATGAAACCGAAGATCCTGAATGTGATTTAGACTATGTACCAAATAAGGCTAGAGAAGTAAAAGATCTTAAAGCAGTATTGTCAAATTCATTTGGTTTCGGCGGCCAAAATGCATGTATAGTATTAAATAAAGTAGAGTAATAATGAACAAGTAATGAAAAATAAAAAAGGTACGGGGAAAACCCGTACCTTTTCAAAAATTAAAAATATTAAGTCAAATTATGTTGATTAATACTTTTCCCAGTGAATAACTTCATCTAATTCTTTTTTGTTTGGATGAGGATTTTCATCTGGATATCCAACTGTGACAATAGATATAAGCTTATATTCTTGTGGTACATCTAACATTTCTTTAACTTCAGAAGTATATGGTTTTCCATAACTTCCAATCCAGCAAGTTCCTAAGCCTAATTCTTTAGCAGCTAGAAGTATATATGTTGTAACATTAGAACCATCTTCTAGATGATGTTTTACATCTTCACTCAAGACAACTATTGCTGCTGGAAACTTTTTATCTTGATCAGTTAGTTCTTCAAGCCTTTTTATTTTATCATCTTCAGTTACTACTACGAACTGCCATGGTTGTACATTATTTGCAGTTGGAGCATATCTAGCAGTTTCTACAATTTTTTCTAATTTGTCTTTTTCGATTTCTTGATCTTTTAGTTCTCTAATTGATCTTCTTGATTTTAATAATTTAATACCTTCCAAAATTAAGTCCCCCTCTTTTTTGTATTACAATCTATCAATATTCATTATAATAAATATTAAGGATTAATACATTAGAGAATATAACGAAAAACATGCTATAAAATTGTTTATTATTACAAAAGGAATAAGTGGAAGTTATTGAGAATTAATATATAGGGGAATAATTGTAAAAATTTCCATAATTCTGTTTGTAAACTAATAATTAATAATAGGAGGTGAAAATATAATAAAATAGATACAATACCATATTTTTCATTAATAACATATTTTTTATTTTTAAAAGGAGGAATAATTAATGGAGCTTAAAAAGAAAGAAGCTGTTAGAGATATTTCTGAACTTCCTAAAGCTCAAGCAATATTTTTAGGATTACAGCATGCACTTGCTATGTTTGGTGCTACAATATTAGTACCTATTTTAACAGGATTGCATGTATCTGTTGCATTATTTACTGCAGGTGTTGGTACATGGGCTTTTCACTTAATTACTAAAAAGAAGGTACCTGCTTATTTAGGTTCTTCATTTGCATTTATTGCACCTATTTCTTTAGTTATTGAACAACATGGTGGAATTTCTGCTGCCCAGGGTGGAATAATTATGGCAGGTATTATTTACTTGATAGTTGCTTTTATAATTTATAAAGTTGGTCCTGGACTTATTAAGAGAGTTTTCCCACCAATTGTTACTGGTCCAGTTATCATGATAATTGGATTAACTTTAGCACCTGTTGCTATTGATTCATCCACTGGTAGTGTGCAAAATGTTGTAGTTGCAATTGCAGCATTGTTGGGTGCTGTAATAGCTGCTATATTTGCTAAAGGATTCTTAAAAATAGTTCCAATTATAGTTGGTCTAGTTGTTGGTTATATTGTAGCTATAATTGTCGGTATTGTAGATTTCACTCCAATATTAGACAAAGCTTGGTTAGGATTACCACAATTTACAGTTCCAACATTTCAAATGAGGGCCATTTCAATAATCGCCCCGGTTGCTATTGTTTCAATGGTAGAGCACGTTGGTGATATTTTAGCTATTAGTGAAACAATAGGTAAAGGAAGACAGTTGTTAACTGATCCAGGTATTCATAGAACTATGGCTGGTGATGGTATAGCTACATCAATCGCTGGAATATTTGGTGGACCACCAAATACAACCTATGGTGAAAACACTGGTGTTTTAGCTATTACTAAGGTTTATGATCCAGTAGTAATGAGAATTGGTGCTACATTTGCTATAGTTATGGCTATTATTCCTAAATTTGGTGGTTTTATAGAAACTATCCCAAGTGCTGTTATTGGGGGTATTTCAATATTACTATATGGTATGATAGCTGCTATTGGTGTTAGAACATTAGTTGAAAATCAAGTTGACTTAAAATTATCTAGAAACTTAGTTGTAGGTGCTGTTACCTTAGTATTAGGATTAGGTGGAGCATCAGTTGCAATCTGGGGACTAGAATTCTCAGGTATGGCATTAGCCGCAATTGTAGGTATAATTCTTAACCTAGTTCTTCCAGGTGGAGAAGGAAAATTGCCAGAACGTAATTTATAATGATATAATAAGAATAATAAAGTAAAATAAATATATAATATAGTAACAATAAAGGCAACCTTCTGGGTTGTCTTTATTTATTTATATTTAACAATAAATAAAATAAATATGAAAAATTTATTGTTATTTCTTCCAAATTAATTATATCTATGTTATAATACTATATGTACAATTCACAAATAAACTTTTCCAGGATGGTGAAATTGATGAAAGAGCTAATTGGAATAACTATAGCAGATGCTTTAAACTTAGAAAAGATGAGTGAAGTAGAGGTATTAGCAGGTGAAAAAGGTTTAGACCGTCATATTACCAAAGTAAATATTATGGAAGTTCCTGATATTGTAGATTGGGTAAAAGAAGGAGAACTACTATTTACTACACTTTATTCAATAAAAGATGATGAAGATGCATTGAAAAATTTAATTCCCAAATTAGCAGAAAATAATTTAGCTGGGCTTGGTATTAAACCAGGCAGGTATATTAATCAAATTCCTGAATTTATGATTGAACAAGCAAAGGTACATAACTTTCCGTTATTAAAAATCCCTTATGATTTTTCTTTTTCAGAGTTTATCAATCCTATATTAAGTGAAATATTAAATGTCCAGACGAGGTTTTTAGAAAAAACTTTAAATATTCATGAAGTTTTGACAAATACTGTTTTATATGAAAACGGTCTCGACCGTCTTTCAACTGTATTAGTTGATATGATAAAAAATCCTGTATTAATTGTTGATTCAAATATGGCAATTATGTCTTATTCGATTCCAGATGAGTTTAATAATCAAATTAATAAAGATGAACTATTAAAAACAGTTAAAGTAAATGGCAAAAAAGAAACTGAAGAAGAAATCTATGGATATAGATGCAAAAAAAAGACTGTAAAATTAAATGATAAAAAAATAAAGTTAATAAAAATTCCGATAATAACTCCAAATAGTCACTTCGGTTATTTGTTTGCCTGGGAATATGATAAAAGTATTAATAATTTAGACATATCAACTTTAAAATGGGCAAGTACGATCGCTGCTTTAG
Source organism: Bacillota bacterium (assembly GCA_051745185.1). Classification (GTDB taxonomy): domain Bacteria; phylum Bacillota; class Halanaerobiia; order Halanaerobiales; family M55B127; genus M55B127. Next base: position 70,741 of record JBNJDV010000003.1, on the reverse strand, counting down.
ATATTTTAAACAAACGTTCTATTACAAATGTTGAATTGAAATATAAAAACGAATTACTTTATGATATTTTAAAAGGAAAGCTAAATAATAAACAGACTATTGTAAATAGAGGAAAAAATATGAGCATGAACCTGGATAAGGGTTTTTCAGTTGTTGTATTTGAACTTAAAAATTTAATTTCTAAACATTTTAAAAACAAAGGTTTATTAAATGAAAATATTCAAAAAACTTATTTAGAGTCTGCTAAAAGATTAATTAATGAAGATGTTATAATGGGTGATTTGGGTACTTATTTAATAGCTCTTTATCCTGATAATGATAAGGATAATATTAATAAATTTGCATCAAAGATAATTAATATGATTGATAGTGATGATAGAAACCTTGTTACTGTTGGTGTTGGCAAGTATAAGGAAGATATAATAAGTTTAAATGAGAGCTATTCACAAGCAAAAAGGACTATCGTGGTGGCAAGTAAACTGAATAATGATAAACAAATCTTCTTTTTTGAAGATTTAGGTGTTTATAAATTACTTTATAGAATAGATAAAGAAGAAAAGAACAGTTTTTTGGAAAATTCAATTATACCATTATTAAAATATGATAAAGCTCATAATACCGAACTATTGAAGACTTTAAAAGCATTTTTTAAAGAAAATGGTAACTTAACAAATGTAGCCAAAAAAATATATATACATTATAATACTGTTCATTATAGACTTAAAAGGATTGAAAAAATAACTGGTTTGAGTCTTGAAAATCCAGATGACAAATTGAATTTAGAGATTGCACTTAAAATGTTAAATTTTACTGATATACTTGGTGGAGAAGATGTATGATCAAATTACTGAAGGTAATTTAGTAAAAGAAAATTATGGCCTAACAGGTAAGGTCAATAGCATTTTTGATCATGTAATAAATATTAGTACTGATAAATACAAGGGTTTTGCTATAACAGATCAGTCAGTTATTATGGCTCCTTACCATATCAAAGTTACAAATAGTAATTTTAAAAAGATTAAAAACCAGATTGATAATAACAGTAGTATTGTTATTGAAGAAAAATATATTAAATATAATAATTGTTTTATTAGATTTAATAATAAAACAATTTTTAATGGAATAATAAATAAAACTGTTCATAATAAAAATAAAATAATCAAAAGTACTGAGAAAATATTAAAAAATTTTGCAAAAAAAGGCAGTTTAGATCGAACAATTATTAACTATAAAAGTATAATAGATGGTAATAAACAATTATTATCTCCAATACAAAAACAATTTTATAAGATCTTAGAAGATATTATAAATGGTAAGAAAAATGCAAATGATCTATTAGGATTAGGAATTGGACTTACACCAACAGGAGATGACTTCATTGTAGGTTATTTATCTGCAGTTGAAGCTGGGTTAATTGATGATAAGTATAAATTTAGAGATGTTTTAACAACTAAAGATATTTTTAATAAGACCACAAAGGTTAGTGCATTGCATCTAAAAGGAGTATTAGAGTATCGCTTCAATGCTCAATTAGTGGAATTATACAAAAATATAGATAATTCCGATATAAAATATATGAATAATGCCAAAAAGCTTATTAAGATAGGCAGCACATCTGGATTAGATATGTTGTCTGGAATATATTTTGCTTTAACTATGTGAACTTACAATAAAAAACATTATTAATTGTAGAAAGTAACAAAGGAATCAATGATAAATTCTTGAATATTTTATATTGGAATTAAACTTAAATATTAATTTTAAATATATCAAGGGAGGGACTCAGTTGAAAGACAAAATCAAAGAACTAAAAGAAAAAAGAGAGAAGATTGCGTTGGGTGGTGGCCCTGAAAGAATTGAAAAGCAGCATAAAAAGGGTAAGTATACTGCTCGAGAAAGAATTGACATGTTGTTTGACGAAGGAAGTTTTCAGGAAATAGGAATGTTTGTTGAACACCATTCTCAGGACTTAGGAATGGATAAAAAGGAAATTCCTGCAGATGGTGTAGTAACTGGACATGGAACAATTGATGGAAGAACAGTTTACGTTTATGCCCAGGACTTTACAACAATGGGTGGATCATTAGGTGAAATGCATGCTAAAAAGATAAGTAGAGTAATGGACTTAGCTAAAAAAGCAGGTTCACCTTTTATATCATTACTTGATTCAGGTGGAGCAAGAATTCAAGAAGGTGTTAATTCACTTAAAGGTTATGGTGAAATCTTTAAAAGAAACACTCAAAACTCCGGAGTTGTTCCACAGATTTCAGTAATATTAGGACCATGTGCTGGTGGAGCCGTATATTCTCCAGCAATAACAGACTTTGTATTTATGGTTGACCATACTTCTAAAATGTTTATTACCGGTCCACAGGTTGTTAAATCAGTTACCGGTGAAGAAGTAAGTGCTGAAGAATTAGGTGGAGGTAGCACACACAACCAAGTTAGTGGTGTTGCTCAATTTTTAGCAGACAATGAAGAACAAAGTTTTGAACAAATCAAAAAATTAATTTCATTTATACCAAATAATAATCTTGAAGGTGCTTCAGTTGTTGAGACAAATGATACACCTGATAGAATTGAAGAAAATCTACAAGATGTAGTGCCTATTAATCCAAATAAAGCTTATGATATTAGAGATGTCATTGAAAAAATCGTTGATGATAAAGACTTCTTTGAAGTTCATAAATATTTTGCAAAAAATATTGTAGTAGGTTTTGCTAGAATGAATGGACGTTCTATTGGTATCGTTGCAAGCCAGCCAGGATTTAAAGCAGGTACACTAGATATAGATTCTTCAGATAAAGCTGCTAGATTTATTAGATTCTGTGATGCTTTTAATATCCCACTATTATCATTGACAGATGTTCCAGGATATTTACCTGGTGTAGATCAAGAATATGGTGGAGTAATAAGACATGGAGCCAAATTGCTTTATGCATTCTCTGAAGCAACAGTACCAAAGATAAATGTTATCTTAAGAAAAGCTTATGGTGGTGCATATATAGCTATGAACAGTACTCATTTAGGTGCAGATTATGTATTTGCATGGCCAAACGCAGAAATAGCAGTAATGGGTCCAGAAGGTGCTGCTAATGTTATCTTTAGAAGAGAAATTAAAGCTGCCGATGATTCAGAAAAGAAACGACAAGAAAAAATAGATGAATATAGAGAAAGTTTTGCTAACCCTTACCAAGCAGCTCAAGAAGGATATGTTGATGATGTAATTGATCCTAGAAATACTAGACCTAGAATTATTAGGGCATTAGAATCAGTAATTGGTAAAAGAGAAAGCAATCCAAACAAAAAGCACGGTAATATACCGTTATAGAATATAAAAAGGAGGCATTAATGTGAATCCTCTAGAACTTTTAAGAGATCCCTCGCTTGTACAATCGATGACTATAAGCGAAAAAATGATTTCGGGTTTAATGGTAGCAATTCTGGGTATGGCTATTGTATTTTTAGTACTTTTTTTACTAATGATAGTTGTAGATATACTAAAAAAAGCCTTTTATTCTAAAGATTTGAGTTTTAAAGAAGATAGAGCTCGAGTTAAAACTAAAATCCAAGTAACAGAACCCGAATTTGATGATCAAAATGAAAAGGTGGCAGCAATAATGGCTGCAATTATGAGTTTAGATGGAATGAACAAAGAAAATTTTAGAATAAAAAAGATTAAAAGAACTAACGACGACGTACCTATTTGGGGTAGAGTTGCCCGTGGAGGCGGAATATCAGAAAATAATAAAGGAGAGTTATTATGAGCAAAAAATTCAAAGTAAAAGTTAACGATGAATTATATGAAGTTGAAGTTGAAGAGGTTCAAGGTGGAAATCAAACAGTATCTGCAACCGAAAGTACTACAAAACCAGCTCCAAAACCAAGTACAAGTACAAAACCTAAAACAAGCTCAAAACCTAAACCTAAACCAAGAAAGCAAAAAAGTCCATCTCCTAGCACAGGAGGCGGAGGATCTATAGATGCTCCAATGACAGGGACTGTATTAGAAGTAAAAGTAAGTGAAGGAGATTCAGTAAACTCAGGAGATTTAGTATTAGTATTAGAAGCTATGAAAATGGAAAACGAAGTATATGCACCAGCATCTGGTAAAGTTACAGAAGTAAATGTAAGTGCAGACCAAAAAGTAGAAGCTGGAGACGTATTAGTAGTTATAGAATAAGTTATATGATAGGAGGTTAGAAAAGTGGTAGAGGTTTTTATAGAATTTTTTCAGGGAACCGGGATTATGGCTTTAACTTTAAAACAAGTTATCATGATGATTGTTTCATTAGTTTTATTCTATCTCGGTATTGTTAAAAAATATGAGCCATTACTTTTAGTACCGATTGCTTTTGGTATGTTGTTGGTTAACTTACCATTAACTAATATGATGGCATATGCAACTGAAACAGAAGCTGCAGGATTACTTAGATATTTTTATATGGGTAATGCGCTTGGTGTTTTTCCCCCAATAATATTTATGGGTGTTGGAGCTATGACTGACTTTGCTCCATTAATTGCTAATCCAAAAAGTTTACTTTTAGGTGCTGCAGCACAGTTTGGTATCTTCTTTACATTCTTAGGTGCCATATTATTAGGATTTACAGGCCAACAGGCTGCACCAATAGGAATAATCGGTGGAGCAGATGGACCAACAGCTATTTATTTAGCTTCACAGCTTGCACCGGAGTATTTAGGTGCTATAGCAGTAGCTGCTTATTCATATATGGCTTTAGTACCTGTAATTCAGCCCCCAATTATTAGGGCTTTTACAAGTAAAGAAGAGAGAAAAGTTAAGATGAAACAGTTAAGACCTGTTTCTAAGGTAGAGAAAGTATTATTTCCAATCTTAGTAACAATAGTGGTTGTATTATTATTACCTCCTGCTGCTCCATTGGTAGGGATGTTAATGTTAGGTAATTTATTTAAAGAAGCAGGTGTTGTTGATAGATTAGGAGATACAGCACAAAATTCTTTGATAAATATAGTAACAATTTTCTTAGGTCTTGCAGTTGGTGCTTCAGCTTCAGCCGATAAGTTTTTACAAGTTAGAACAATTCAAATTTTAGTATTAGGAGTTGTTGCATTTGGTATTGGTACAACTGCAGGTGTCTTGTTAGGTAAGTTAATGCATAGATTATCTGGTGGAGAAGTTAATCCGATGATAGGTGCTGCTGGAGTGTCTGCTGTACCAATGGCTGCTAGAGTAGTTCAAAAAGAAGGTCAAAAAGCAGATCCATCAAACTTCTTATTAATGCATGCTATGGGACCTAATGTTGCAGGAGTTATCGGCTCTGCTGTAGCTGCAGGAGTAATGATGTCGATCTTTGCATAACAAAAGTTACAAAAGTTCGGTTAAATATTTATGGTATTTCACAAAGGATTTTCTAGTATATATCAAGAATTTGTATAATAGTACTAAAAAGTAGGGATAATTTGATTACTTAGTGCAATAAACTAGAAATTATAAATATTTGGATTACCTCGTAGAAAGGGGTGGTAGCAAATAAGTAAGAGTTTAAAAAACTCGATTTAATTTGTGTAATATCAATCAATCAAAAAACAAAACAAAAATAAAAATTAATAGGTTAAAAATTCTAAGGAGGAATTAATTATGTTTAAAGAAAGTCCAGTAGAAGTATCTCAAAAAGAAGTTACATTTAAGGTAGAGGAATTAGAGCCATTTTTAAGTGCACCTCAGTTAGATATGGCTACACCACAACCATGTAAAATTGAATTAAAAGACGGATCTACAATGTTAATTAGAGAAGTTAAAAAAGAAGAAATTCCAATGCTTCTTGACTATGTTAAAAACTTCATGGAAAAGGGTTCAAAAGACTTTTATGATATCGTAGGAGCTAGAGTTTATGCTGAGCTTTTAGGATATTTAAGAAATCGTCTAAAAGATCCTTATCTTTTCGTAGGAGCTATTGACGGAGAAATCGTTGGATTTGCTAATGGTCGTGTAAGAGATAAAGATGTTAACATTTCATTACACACAATGGCATTCAAAAGAGGTTTAAGAATTGGTGCTACATTATATTACAGAAAATTAGTATATGCTTTTGAAGAACAAAAGAATAATGAAGTTTGGTCTACATTCGAAAGCTATAATGGACTAAAAAGATGGGGTATTGGAATGGCTCAACCATCTTATCCATATCCTGAGTATCAGCACGAACTCGGTGGAGCAAGAGTATTCTATGTTGATCAACAATACTGGAATGCTGCTGTAAAAGATTATGTAAGCCAAATGGTAGGAAACGATCTTTCATTTGATGTTTCTGACGAACTTCTAGAAAAAAATGCTAACTTAGTTATGCCAGAAGGAGTAAATATTTAGTTTAAAATAGTAAATAGATTAATTTAGATGGAAAAGGGTAATATAAATCCCCACTTTAAATTTATAATAATTTGGGGTGGGGATTTTTTAAAAAGGAGTTGTTAATATGGCTAAAAAAGCTCTAATTAAAGAAGGTACCTATTTTGACTCAGTTTCTTTAATGTCAATTTCAAAAGATATTAAGGCAATTGATGGTGTTACAGAAGCTACAATTGTAATGGGTACTGACGCTAATAAGGAGATATTAAAAACCGCAGATTTACTAGTGCCAGAGGCAGAAGCTGCAAATGCTAATGATTTGGTAATAGTAGTTGAAGGTGATGATGAAGTATTGGACGATGCAATTGAAGAAACAAATAATATGTTAGCAGAAAAGAAATCTTCTTCAGATGATGAAGAAGAGTATAATCCTGGTTCCTTAGATGGAGCAATTGATGTACAACCAGATTCTAACTTAGTAATTATATCTGTACCTGGAGAGTATGCAGCCCGTGAAGCTAGAAAAGCTTTAAAACGTGGACTGCATGTTATGCTGTTTAGTGATAATGTTCCAGTTGAAGATGAGATTGAATTAAAGCAAATGGCAGTTGAAAAAGAACTACTACTAATGGGTCCAGATTGTGGTACATCAATAATTAACGGTGCTCCACTTGCTTTTGCTAATGTAGTTAGCAGAGGGCCAGTTGGCATTGTTGCTGCATCAGGTACTGGTGCACAAGCAGTATCAAGCTTAGTAGACAGACAAGGTGTAGGTCTTACTCAGGTAATAGGTACTGGTGGCCGTGACCTTAAGTCTAAAGTAAAAGGTATTGAAATGATTAAAGATATGAAAGCCCTAGATAGAGACGAAAATACAGAAGTTATTGTATTAGTTTCAAAACCACCAGCAAAAGAAGTAAGTGAAAAGATCATGGAAGAAGTTAAAAAAATGAAAAAACCAGTTATTGTTAACTTCTTAGGTGGAGATCCTTCAGTAATTGAAGGTACTGATGCAATATGGTCAGATAATCTAGAAGATGCTGCTTTAAAAGCTGCAGCCTTTATTAAAGGTGAAGAAGAAGTTAGTTCAGCTGGATTAACTGAAAATGAAGTTAATGAAATTGCTGCTGAAGAAACAGCTAATATGAATAAAGACCAGAAATACTTAAGGGGTCTATTTACAGGTGGAACATTATGTAGTGAAGCTGTAATCCTTCTTACTGAAAATTATGGTGAAATGTATTCAAATATTCCATTAAAAGATGAATTAGGATTAAAAGAAGACCTTAAGAGTATTAAAAATACAGTTATTGACTTGGGTGAAGATGACTTTACAAGAGGTAAACCACATCCAATGATTGAACCATCATTGAGAAATGATAGACTTCTTGAAGAAGTTGAAGATAAAGAAGTTGCTGTAGTGCTTATGGATATAGTACTAGGTTATGGATCACATATGGACCCAGCTGGAGAAGCTGCTAAAGCTATTAAAGAAGCAAAAGAAATAGTAGCTGAACGTGGTGGATATTTATCAGTAATAACTTCAGTATGTGGGACTGAAAATGATCCGCAAAATCTTCAAGCACAGGAAGAAAAATTACGTCAGGTTGGAGCTAAAGTACTCCCCACAAATGTTCAGGCTGTGCGCGTAGTAAGCAAAATGTTAAGTGATCTTAATTAAGGGGGAGAGATAATATGACTAAGAAACTAGAAGATTTATTTAAAGAAGAGTTAAAAGTAATAAATATTGGTCTAGAATCTTTTGCCGAAAATCTAAAGAATGAAGGATATGACGCAATTCAAGTTGATTATAAACCACCAGCAGGTGGAGATACTGAAATGATCAAATTGTTAGATCAAATAGAAAAATTAAGTGATAAAATAGATGAAGCAAATAAGGAAGCAGTTGAAAGAATTCAAAAAAGTGAACCAGTTTTAGTAGATGTTCAAACTGCAAAAGATGCATTACCTAACTTCGAAGGAAAAATGATTTTACATGCTGCACCACCTGAAAAATGGGAAGATATGTCAGGCCCAATGCAGGGTGCTGCAATTGGTGCATGTATATATGAAGGTTGGGCAGATGATGAAGAATCAGCAAAAGAAATGCTTGATGCTGGTGAAGTAACATTTGATCCAGCACACCATCATAATGCTGTTGGACCTATGACTGGTATTGTTTCTCCATCTATGCCTGTATGGGTAGTTGAGAACAAGACTTATGGAAACAAGGCATTTACAACCTTAAATGAAGGTCTAGGAAAAGTACTAAGATTTGGTGCTAATGGTCCTGAAGTTATTGAAAAACTTAAATGGATGGAAGAAAAATTAGGACCTGCTTTAGGTGCAGCTTTGAGAAAGACTGAAGAAGGTATAAACCTAAAGAATATCACATCACAGGCCTTACACATGGGTGATGAAGTGCACAATAGAAATAAAGCTGCTACTTCATTGTTTATGAGAGAGATTATACCATTTCTATTAGATACAGATTATACAAATGCCGAAATTAAAGAGATAATTAAGTTTATGGGTGGAAATGAACACTTCTATCTAAACTTATCTATGCCGGCATCTAAAGCTACAATGGACGCAGCTCATGGTGTTGAATACAGTACTGTATTAACTGCTATGGCAAGAAATGGTGTTCACTTTGGAATCAGAGTCAGTGGTTTAGGTGATGAATGGTTCGTAGGAGATGCTCAAAAAGTTGACGGACTGTACTTCCCAGGTTATACTGAAGAAGACGCTTGTTTAGATCTTGGAGACAGTACAATTTCAGAAACTGCTGCTGTTGGTGGCTTTGCAATGGCTGCTGCACCAGCAATCGTAGGATTTGTTGGTGGTACAGTTGCAGATTCAATTAGATTTACAAAAGACATGTATGAAATCACACTTGATGAAAATGCTAACTTTACCATTCCACCTCTTAACTTTAGAGGAACTCCAACCGGTATTGATCTTTTAAAGATCATTGAAACAGGTATCTTGCCAGCAATTAATACTGGTATTGCACATAAAGAACCTGGTATCGGACAAATTGGAGCAGGGTTGGTTGACCCACCGGTAGCATGCTTCAAAAAGGCAATTAGGGCATTTGCCCAAAAATATAACAAATAAAAGGAGAGATTTTTAATGAAATTATATGATTTAACTCAGAATATTGGTGTTTCCACTCCACCGTGGCCGACTTATGAACCTTTAGAAATGAAGTATTTCAAACGTCTTTCAACTGAAAGAGTTAATGGTCAAATTATTAAAACCAGTAATCATATTGGTACTCACTTAGATGGTGAAAGACACTTCTGGACAGCAGGTAGAGATATGGCTAGCATTCCTCTAGAAGATCTTTATGGAGATGCTGTTGTAGTTGACATAAGTGACGCTGTTGGAGATTATGACCTCTATACTTCTGAAATGATTGAAGAAAGAGTAGAAGTTAAAGAAAACGATATCCTTATTATAAATACTGGTTACCACAAGTATGGATGGGATCAACCAGAAGCAGATGAAGAAAGATATTTCATGAAACATCCTGGTCCTAACTATGAATTTGCTGAATGGGCTATGGAAAAGAAACTTAAGTGGATTGGTGTTGACTGTGGTTCTGCAGATCATCCAATGAATACTGTAATTAAAAAGTTAAGACCTGATCTTGCAAAAGAAGCAGAAGAACACTTAGGAAAACCTTTAGATGAAATATTTACACATCCAGAGAGCAGACAACTTATGCATACTAAACTGTTCCCTGAAGGAATTATCCATGCAGAAAATCTTGGTGGAGAAATTGATAAGATTCTCAACCAAAGAGTTAAAGTTGGATTTTTCCCATGGAAAGGTGTAGATTTAGAGTCCAGTATTGGACGTTGTGTAGCATTTGTTGAGTAAATAAAAAAATATGGAATCCTGCATTAATTGCAGGGTTCCTTTATTTCTTTTTAATATATAATAAATGGAGGTATAATAATGAAATTAACTATCGCATTAGGTGGTAATGCAATATTACAACCGGGCCAAGATGGCACAGCTGAAGAACAGTTTACAAATGTTTTATCAACCAGTGAACAAATTGGTCAATTAGTAAAAGATGGTCATGAAATAGTTATAACACACGGTAATGGCCCACAGGTTGGAAATATATTAATACAACAAGATAGAGCAAAAGATTCTGTACCAGCTATGCCTCTTGATGTTTGTGGATCACAAACTCAAGGTTTTATAGGCTATATGTTACAAAATAGTTTGCATAACGTGTTTGTTGAATTGGGACTAGACCGAAATGTAGCAACTGTTGTAACTCAAGTTTTAGTAAATAAAGAAGATAGTGCTTTTGATAATCCTACAAAACCTGTAGGACCTTTCTATGATAAGGACTATGCAGATAAAATGGTAGAAGAAAAAAATGAAAATTGGATAGAAGATAGTGGTAGAGGGTGGAGAAAGGTTGTTCCCTCACCAATTCCTGAAAGAATCGTTGAAGCTCCAATTATTAATGATTTAGTAAAAAATGGAGAAACTGTCATAGCATCTGGTGGTGGAGGAATCCCAGTTGTTGAAGAAAATAATAAGATTCATGGTGTAGAAGCTGTAATTGATAAAGATAGAGCTGGATGTCTTTTAGCTCAAGAAATCGAATCAGATGTATTTTTAGTTCTTACAGATGTTTCTAATGCATATATTAACTATGGCAAAGAAGATGAAGAAGCTATAGGTGAAATAAGTGTTGCAGATATGCAAGAACATATTGACCAAGGTCATTTTGGTGAAGGTAGTATGAAACCAAAAGTTCAAGCTGCTGTAGATTTTGTAAAAAGTGGTGGAGACCAAGCTATTATTACTTCAATTGAAAAAGTAATAGAAGCTGTTCATGGTAATGCAGGAACAAGAATTACCCCGTAGTGTTTTTTAGATATTGATGGAGGTGAAATATATTAATGATTAATGAAATTGAATATTTTAAACCAGAATCCCTAGAAGAAGTTTTTGAAATTCTAGATAATAATAATGGTGAATCAGCCTTATTAGCTGGTGGTACTGATCTTTTCGTAGAAATGAAACACAAGACTAGAAAACCTGATTATGTTATTGATGTTAAAGGTTTAAAAGAATTTTCTAAACTTGAAGAAAGAGATAATGGACTTTTTATTGGTGGAACCGTTACATGTAATCAAATAATCGAAAGTGAACTGGTTAATAAAGATTATAAAGTTTTAGCAGATGCAGCTATAGAAGTTGCAGCTCACCAGGTTCGTAATAGAGCAACAGTTGTAGGAAATCTATGTACTACTTCTCCAGGAGCAGATATGTTTCCAGGACTCTTAGTATTAAAAACTAAAGTTTTAGTTGAAAGTAAAGATGGAAGCAGAGAAATTCCTCTAGAAGAATTTGCAACTGGAGTAAAAAGAAATGCCTTAAAAGAAAATGAAGTTGTAAAAGGACTATTAGTTCAAAAACATGCTTCTGATGGAAGAGGGGCATATCTCAAAAAAAGAAGAACTAAAGGACCTGACTTATCTGCAATAGGTGTTGCAGGTTACCTGTCTGAAGAAGAAAAATATCTTGCATTTGGTCTAGGAGCTGTAGCTCCAACACCAGTTTATTTAGATGTAAGCGATATTTTCTTTGGAGAAGGTAGTTATGAAGAAAAAGAAGAAAAAATTCTTAAAGAAGTTGTAAATAATATTAATCCTATAGATGATGTTAGAAGTACTAAAAAATATAGAATTAAAATGTCTCAAGTATATGCAAGAAGAATTCTTTCCGAACTTTGGGAAGCAGGTGATAAGTAATGAAAACCATTAATTTAACAGTAAATGGAAGAGAATTTCAGTTAGAGGTAAAAGACAATGAAATACTGTTAGATACTCTTAGAAAAAAATTAAACTTCACAGGTGCAAAAGAAGGTTGTGGAGAAGGTGAATGCGGTGCTTGTACTGTTATTATGGATGGTAAAGCTGTAACAAGTTGTATAATTTTAGCAGTTGAGGCCGATGGTTCAGAAATAGAAACAATTGAAGGACAATCAATAGGTGAAGAGATTAGTGATATCCAGGAAGCATTTATTGAAGAAAATGCTATCCAATGTGGTTTTTGTACACCTGGAATGGTTATGTCAGCAAAGGCATTATTAGATAGAAATCCTAATCCTTCTGATGAAGATATTGATATTGCTTTATCAGGTAATATCTGTCGCTGTACAGGATATTATTCTATTAGAGATGCAGTTAAACGTGCAGCTGAAAAGAAGGGAGGTAACAAATAGTGACTGAAGAAATGATTGGTAAAAGCGTAAAGAGATTAAAAGCATTAGAAAAGGTAACTGGTAATGCAACATTTGTACATGATATGGAAGTACAAGGTATGCTATATGCTAAAATGAAATTAAGTCCTCATGCACATGCTAAAATTGTTAATATAGATACTTCAAAAGCAGAAAGATTACCTGGAGTATGGACTGTTTTAACTGGTAAAGACTTACCTTACAAAGTTGGGCTTTATCTTGTAGATAAAGATATTTTAGCTGTAGATAAGGTTAGATATCAGGGAGAACCAGTTGTAGCTGTTGCAGCTGAAACTGAAGCAATCGCTGATAAGGCTATTGATTTAATTGAAGTAGAATATGAACAATTAGATGCAGTATTTGATGTAAGAGATGCTGTTAAAGAAGATGCACCTTTAGTTCATGAAAAAGTAGAAGAATTAGAAAGTGCTCCTGTCTTTTTCCCAAAAGCAGGCACTAACATTGCACATCACACCAAAATTAGAAAAGGTGATGTAGAAAAAGGTTTTGAACAAGCAGACTATATAATAGAAAATGAATTTGATCTACCAATGGTTGACCATACTGCAATGGAGACACATACTTCAATTGGTCAGTGGAAGCCAGGAAAAAAAGTTAAAATATGGACAAGTGCTCAGTCTCCCTTTGCTGTAAGAAATCTATTAGCAAACGGACTACATTTAAACCATGAAGATATAGAAGTTACCGTACCTTATGTTGGTGGTGGTTTTGGTGGTAAAGCTGGAATTCACTTTGAACCACTTGTAACCTGTTTATCAAGAGCTTCACAAGGTAGACCTGTAAAAATAACAATGTCTAGAATGGAAGAGTTTAACTCTGTACCTGTTAGACAGGGACTATTCTCTAAATTAAAAACAGGTGTTACAAAAGATGGTAAAATAGTTGCTCAAGAAACTGAATTCTTATGGGATAGTGGTGCTAATGCCGACTATGGTGTAAATGTTACTAGAGCTGCTGCAACAGCCGGTGCTGGCCCATATGAAATAGATAATGTTAAATTAGATTCTAAAACTGTTTATACAAATAAGATATTTGGTACAGCTTATAGAGGTTTCGGTCATCTTGAAATCTTATGGGCAGTTGAAAGACAGATGGACTTAATTGCAGAAGAGCTTGGTATGTCACCATATGACTTAAGAATGAAAAATGCTTTAAGAAGGGGTTCTGTAACAATTACAGGAGAACATATCGGTGATTCTCACGGTAAGGTCACAGAATGCCTTGAAGCAGTTGCTGAAGAAATAGATTATGACAACAGAAATTCTGATGACCTAGAAGAAGGTAAAAAACGTGGCAAGGGTATTGCTTTATTACACAAAGCTCCTGCAATGCCTACAAATACTGGTACTGCAGCATTCTTAAAGTTCAATGAAAATGGTTCTGTAAACTTAACAGTATCCTTAGTTGATTATGGTCAAGGTACTTATACTGCCCTAGCTCAAATAGTTGCAGATCAGTTAAATATGCCTGTTGAAAAGGTTAATGTTGTATTTGAACAAAATACAGAGACACAACCTTATGACTGGCAGACAGTTGCGTCTAAAGGTCTATTTATGTCAGGTAATGCTACTATTAAGGCTTGCCAAGATATGGCACAGCAGCTTAAAGAAGTAGCTGCACAACCACTTAGAGCTTCTGTAGAAGACTTAATCATCGAAGATGAGAAAGTAAAAATTAGACATCATAAAGATCAATATGTAACCTTTAAGGAACTTGCTATGGGTTATACCTATCCAAATGGTAATGCAATTGGTGGTCCTTTAGTAGCAAGAGGTAATTATATTGCTCAAGGCCTATCAAACATCGATCCTGAGACAGGACAAGGCCATCCTGCATTAGACTGGACTTATGGTGCTCATGCAGTAGAAGTAATCGTTGATGAAGAAACCGGAGAATTTGAGGTTAAAAAAATTGCATCAGCTTTTGATGCTGGTAAAGTTATCAATGAAAGCAATGTAATTGGTCAAATTCAAGGTGGAGTAATTCAGGGTTATGGTTCAGCTGTAATGGAAGGATATCAGTTCAGTGATGATGGTAGATTATTAACTAACAGCTTTACTGACTATAAAGTTCCATCTATAGCAGATATCCCAGAATTAACACCAATTATTATAGAAAATGCACAGGAAGATGGTCCTTATGGTGCACGTGGTGTTGCAGAACACCCAATGATTTCAATCCCACCTGCAGTAGCTAATGCTGTACAGGATGCAATTGGTGTTCAACTCAAAGAAATGCCAGTAATTCCAGAAAAATTATTTGAATTAATTGAAGAAAAGAAAAACAAATAAATAATATAATTCTGACAATAACCGCTGCCAACCTAAAAAAGGCAGCGGTTTTTTTTATGAATTACTTGAAATTTATGCAATTTTCATTTATAGTAAATTTAAGAATATTTTTTAAGGGGTGTAAATTTTGTATGTATATGGACTAGTAGGTGTTAGCGGTTCAGGAAAAAGCCATAGAGCAGCATTTGTTGCCGATAAATATGATATCCCTCTTATATTAGATGATGGCCTTTTAATCTACAATGGGAGAGTTTTAGCGGGTAAATCAGCTAAAAGGGATCAAAAAAAGATTCAGGCTATAAGAACTGCAATTTTATTAGAAGAAGATCATCTCAATGAATTAATTGAGGCCTTAGATAGAGTAAATGAAGATAAGATATTGATTTTAGGTACATCTATGAGAATGATAGAACGTATTGTAGATAATTTAAAACTAAATGGAATTAATAAAACTATCAAAATAGATGAAATTGCTAATAAAAATGAGATCGAAAAAGCTATTCAAACTCGAAAAAACGAAGGAAAACATGTAATACCAGTTCCCAAAATTGAGGTTAAGTCTAGATTTCCAGGATATTTTTTGCACTCACTAGAACTTTTTTTTGGAAAAGGAAAAGGGTCTATTAAAAAAGAAAAAACAATTGTAAGACCAAAGTTTTCATACTTTGGCAACCTTATTATTTATAATAATGTGTTAAAAGATATTATTTCATATGAACTTTCTAAAGAAAGTGAAAATATTGAAACAAAGTCAATACAAATCGAAAAAAAGGACAATGAAATTTGTGTTAATATAGAAATTGTATTAAAATATGGAATAGAGATTGAAAATTACATAAATGAGCTGCAAAATAAACTAAATACAAATATAGAAAATTTCACAGGATTATTTTTAAATAATCTTAACTTTTATGTTAGCTCGCTTAATGTATAAAATAAAAGGAGATGATAACTTGCTTTTAGAAGGACAAGTTGCTGTTGTAACTGGAAGTTCTCGAGGTATAGGTGCAGCTACAGCAATAAAATTGGCTGAAGAAGGGGCAGACCTAGTAGTTAATTATAATAGTGATAAAAAAAGTGCAGAAAAAACTGCTGAAAAGATTAGAGAACTTGGCAGAAAAGCTCTAGTAATACAGGGCAATGTATCTGATAACAAACAGGCAAAAAAATTAATAAAAACAACTGTAAAAGAGTTTGGTAAAATAGATATTTTAGTCAATAATGCAGGAATTACAAAAGATGGTCTATTATTAAGAATGAAAGAAAAAGACTTTGAAGATGTAGTGAATGTTAATTTAAAGGGTACTTTTAACTGTACAAAACATGCAATTCGATATATGATGAAACAAAGAAATGGCAAAATTGTTAATTTAAGTTCTGTTGTTGGATTAATGGGTAATGCCGGACAAGCTAATTATGCTGCTTCAAAAGCTGGTGTAGTTGGTTTTTCCAAATCAGTAGCAAAAGAGGTTTCTAAAAGAGGAATTAATGTGAATGTTGTAGCACCAGGTTATATCACAACTGATATGACCGATGACCTACCTGAAAATGTAAAAGAAGAAATGTTAGATAATATTCCTTTAAATAGATTTGGAGAAGTTGAAGATGTTGCAAATGTAATATTGTTTTTGGTATCTCCATTAGCTAATTACGTAAATGGTCAAACTATAAATATCGATGGAGGTATGTTAATGTGAAAGGAGGTGAAAATGATGGCAGAAGTATATGATAGAATAGTAAAAGTAGTATCAGAAGAACTTGCAATTTCAGAGGATGAAATCACTGAAGATGCCTCATTTATTGACGATCTTGGTGCTGATTCATTAGATGTTGTTGAGCTTATTATGGCTTTAGAAGAGGAATTTGATATTGAAATTCCTGATGAAGACGCTGAGGAGATCGCAACTGTATCTGATGCAGTTGAATATATTGAGGAAAATCTTTAAACTTTAATATAAAACATAGGGGGTATAATACTTATATTTATTATACCCCTCATTGATTAAGAAAACATTATAATAGGTGTGGTGAAATTTTAATGAAAGATTTTTTTGCAGAAAAAAAGTTAAACGAATTAGAAAATAAATTAGATACTATATTTAGCGATAAAAAACTATTAAGACGTGCCCTAACACATAAATCATTTGCAAATGAAAATTCTGACCTTAATATAAAAGATAATGAAAGACTTGAATTTTTAGGAGATTCAGTGTTGAGTTTATCAATTAGCACTTATATTTTTAATAAGTATGATAATTATAAAGAAGGTAAGTTAGCAAAAATAAGATCTGTAATTGTAAGTGCACCTGTATTAGCAGAAAAAGCTTTAGAGATTGATGTTGGCCGACACCTTTTATTAGGTAAAGGTGAAGAATTATCTGGAGGAAGAAACAGAAATTCAATATTAGCTGATACAATGGAAGCAATTCTTGGTGCAATTTATTTAGATAAAGGTTTTGATTATGCTTTTGAATTTATTATTAACAACTTTAAATCTTTTATATTTGAAGTTGATAATGGTAATTATATTCAAGACTACAAAACAATGTTACAAGAAGTAATTCAAAAAAATAGTAATGATAGACCCGAATATGAGGTTGTAAAAGAAAGAGGACCTGATCACAACAAGGAATTTTATGTAGTAGTGTATTTTGAAAACAAAGAACTCGGTTTTGGAAAAGGTAAAAGTAAAAAAGAGGCCGAACAAAAAGCAGCAAAATATGCTTTAGAACAACTTGAAAACTAATCTTTAAACTTTTATGCACCCTATATTAGGGTGTATTTTTATTGAAAAAGGAGCTATAATTTATGTATACTATTAGAGGGGCTATAACAGTTGATGCTAATGATAAACATAATATTTTAAAAGCTGTTAAACAGTTAATAAATGAAATAATAGAGCAAAACAGTTTAAAACAAGAAGAAATAATTAGTTTTATCTTTTCTACAACTGATGATCTTGATCAAGTATATCCAGGCCAAGCAGTAAGAGATATTGGTTTTAACAAAACTTCAATTATGTGTTTACAGGAAATGAAAGTAAAAGATTCATTAAATAAATGTATCAGAGTAATGATGCTAATTAACAATGAAAAAGTTAAAAATGATGTTAAGCATATATATTTAAATAAAGCTGCAAAACTAAGAGAGGATTTAAACTTTTTATCTGAGGAGTAAATAAAATGATTGTAAAGTATAAGAGTAAAAATAAAAACTACTACAACTTAAAAGAATATTTAAAACAAAAGAATATAAATTTTTTAGTTAGAATAAATAAAAATAATCCGGGTGTAATTATTATTTCAAAACAGGATGATAGTTTATTTAATAAAATAGAAAATGAATTTAATCCGGTTACCATTCTAAAAGAGGAAAAGGCTGAAAAATATCTAAATAAAAATAGATATATAAAATTGAACAACGAAATGTTTTTTAAAGAAGAAGACTTTAATATAATAGCCGGCCCTTGTTCTGTTGAAAACAGAGAACAGATGAAAACTTTGGGAGAAAATTTAGCTAAAATGAAGATAAAGTTTATTAGAGGTGGAGCGTTTAAACCAAGAACTTCTCCATATCAATTTCAAGGTTTAAAAGAAAAAGGGTTAAAGCTACTTAAAGATATTGCTGATGAATATAGCTTTAAGATAATAACAGAAGTTATGGATATTAAAAATATTGAGATAGTTGCACAATACTCTGATATATTACAGGTAGGTTCACGTAATATGTATAACTACAGTCTATTAAAAGAACTGGGAGAAGTTAATAAACCGATCTTATTAAAAAGAGGAATGAGTGCCTCTTATGAGGAGTTTATAATGGCTGCAGAGTATATCTATAAAAATGGTAATAAAAATATTATTCTCTGTGAGCGTGGGATTAGAACCTTTGAAAATTATACTAGATATACTTTAGATTTAATGTCAGTACCAATATTAAAAAGACTAAGTGATTATCCTATTATAATTGATCCAAGCCATGGTACTGGAAAGTGGGATCTTATCAAACCAGCTGTACAGGCTGCAAGAGCCCTAAAAGCACAAGGTGTAATGGTTGAGGTACATCCCCAGCCTGAATTAGCCCTAAGTGACGGCCCTCAGTCTTTAAATATTGATAATTTTAAAGACCTTGTTAATAGCCTAAAAAAGTAAGGAATATTTGTTATGCTAAAAGAGATTAAGATTAATAAAAATAATAGTTTAAAAGGTAATATATATCTTCCAGCTGATAAATCAATTTCACATCGAAGTATAATCTTTGCCTCAATAGGTAATGGCATCTCTAGAATCAATAATTTATTAGAGGCTAAAGATACTAAAAATACATTAGATGCATTTAAAAATATGGGAGTAGATATAAAAAAAGACAATAACAGCTATATCGTTGAAGGAAAGGGTATTAATGGATTAAAATCTTCTCAAGATACAATATATTGTGGTAATTCGGGAACTACGATGAGATTATTAAGTGGACTTATATCAGGTGCAGGTATTGATATAACTCTTGATGGAGATAAATCTTTAAGAAAACGACCAATGGACCGTATAATCAGACCTTTAAAAATAATGGGAGCAGAAATAACTGGTCAAGATAATTTGTACTGCCCTTTAAATATAAAACCAGCTAAATTGAATGCAATAGACTATAAATTACCGGTTGCAAGCGCTCAAGTTAAATCCGCATTATTATTAGCAAATATTTATACTGGTGATAAAATAAAAATAGAAGAACCTAAAATCTCAAGAAACCATACAGAAGTATTAATGAAACAATTAGGGTTAGATATAGAATTTGGCGGGAAAAATATTATTTTTGACTCTAGAGATATAAAAATTCCTAACTTTAAATATAATATTCCTGGTGATTTTTCACAAGCAGCATTTTTTATTACTGCCGCATTATTAGTTCCAAATAGTGAAATAGTAATAAAAAATGTTAGTTTAAACTCCACTAGGACAGGTTTTTTAGATGTTGTAAAAAATATGGGTGCAAATATAGAAATCTTAGATCTTCAAAATATTAATAAAGAGCCTGTAGGTAATCTTTTAGTTAAATATAGCAAATTAAAAGGAACAAAGGTTAGTGAAAGTTTAATTCCCAAAATGATTGATGAAATACCTTTAATAGCCATCTTGGCTTTGAAAGCTCAAGGAGAAACGGAAGTAAGATCAGCAGATGAATTAAGAGTAAAAGAAAGTGACCGACTTCTTGTTTTAAATAAAGCTTTTAAGAAATTGAAGCTTGATTATGAAATTTTTAAAGATGGATTTAAAATCAAAGGCCCTCAAATTATAGAAAATAATTCTTTAATTAATTCATTTGAAGACCATAGAATGGCAATGGCTTTTTCCATATTAGCTTTAATTTCTAAAAATGGTTTAAAAGTAGATAATATACAGTCTATTGATAACTCATTTCCAAATTTTTATAAAAAATTAGATGAATTAATTAAATAATAAATGGGGTGTTAAATTGTCAACTTCAATTGCTATCGACGGTCCAGCAGGTGCTGGAAAAAGCACTATTGCAAAAATGTTAGCCCAAAAGTTAAATTACACTTATTTAGATAGTGGTGCTATGTATAGAGCAGTAACTTATTTAGCTTGTGATAATAATGTAAATATTGATGATAATGATAAAATCATAAAGCTTACACAAAGTACTGATATTGATATTGATTATAGTAATAATGAGTTTAAAATATTTCTCGACAATAAAGATATATCTGATCAAATAAGATCTGAGATTGTAGATAAAAATGTTTCTATAATTGCTCAAATAAAAGGTGTAAGGGATGAATTAGTCAAAAAGCAAAGAAAAATAGCAAATTCTAAAAATATTGTTATGGATGGCAGGGATATAGGTACTAGAGTTTTACCTAATGCTGATTATAAATTTTATATAACAGCCACAGTTGAGGAAAGAGCAAAAAGAAGATATAAGGATATATTAACAAGAGGAGAAACTAAAAAAAGCTTAGAAGAAGTTAAAAAAGAGATTTTAAAAAGGGACAAAACAGATTCAAATCGCAAATATTCTCCATTAAAAAAAGCAGATGATTCTGTTGTTGTTGATACAACAATGTTAAGCAAAAAGGAAGTATTACAAAAACTTCTAAGTTATATAAAAGGGGAGCATTAATATGGCCAAATTAATTTACTGGTTAAGCTATTATTTGATTAATTTGTATTTAAAAGTGGTACACAGGTTTCAGGTTAAAGGGAAGGATAATGTCCCTAAATATGGCCCACTAATAATAGTATCAAACCATGTTAGTTATTTAGATCCACCAATTGTAGGCGGTGCTGTGAAAAGGCAGCTCCATTTTATGGCTAAAGCAGAATTATTTGAAAAAAAATGGTTCGGTTATATTTTAAAGAAGCTGGGAACCTTTCCTGTAAAACGAGGTGTACCGGATAAAAGTGCTATAAGAAAGTCATTAAATATCTTAAATAATGACCAAGCTTTATGTATGTTTCCAGAAGGAACTAGAATAAAATCGGATGAACTAGGAGAAGCAAAACCAGGAGTCACACTAATAGCTTTAATGAGTAAAAGTCCAATTTTACCCGTTGCTATCAAACATTCAGATGATAAAAATAATGCACTTCAAGTTGCTATTGGCAAGCCTTTTTTACTTGATGAGTATTATGATAAAAAGTTGAATAGAGATCAAAAAGATGAAGTTGGTCAGTTAATAATGGATAAAATTAGAGAAGAACTTAAAAGACTGGATTAAATATTTGCCTTTTATCAAAAAATATGTTATTTTAATAATATCTATGAGCAAGTATTAAAACAGTATTATAAGTATTGTTAAATCGGTTAGGAAGTTGTTAGTCAGGTCTTGTTTTGTTGTTTTGGAAGGAGGTGAAGGTGCTGGAGATTATAACTGCGGATGAGGCTGGTTTTTGCTTTGGGGTAAAAAGAGCAATTGATATTGTAAGGCATGCTGTTGCTGATACAGATAAAAAGGTATATACATTAGGCCCTCTGATACATAACCCGCAAGTTGTTAATGAACTCTCTAAAAAAGGAGTTAACCTTGCCGAAAATATAGATGATATCGAAGAAGACGGAATATTAATTATTAGAACCCATGGAGTGGAGCCTGAAGTTCTTAAAAAGGCTCAGCTAAAAGGCTTAGATATAATAGATGCAACATGTCCTTTTGTTAAAAATGCTCATAAATATGCAAAAGAACTTGTTGAAACTGATTATCAGACCTTTATCTTTGGAGATAAAGATCATCCTGAAGTTTTGGGCATATATGGCTACACGGATGATAAAGGTTTAATTATTGAAGATATTAAAAATCTCAAAAATATTAACTTAAAAGATAAAGTAGGTATTGTTGCACAAACTACACAGTCCTATGAAGAATACTTTAAGGTTGCAAACTATCTATTGCCAAAAGTTAAAGAATTGAAAATATTTAATACAATATGTAATACAACGGGTAATAGACAGGAAGCAACAAAAAGATTAGCAAAAAAGGTTGATGTAATGTTTGTAATAGGCGGTCATAATAGTGCTAATACTAAAAGATTAGCTGAAATAAGCGCCTATACAAATACTCCAACCTTTCATATAGAAACAGTTGACGAAATCAACTGGGATAAAATTAAAAACACAAATAAAATTGGTATTACCGCGGGGGCTTCGACCCCTGACTGGATTATCAAGGAGGTCTTGGAAATTATGTCTGAAGAGAAAAAAGAAGTTAACACAAATGAAGAAGAAGTACAAGAAACAAAAGAGGTTCAAGAGCTAGAAGAGACAGAGGAAAAAGATATAGAAACAACTGAAGAAACTACAGATAAAAACGAAGTAGAAAAGGCTGAAGATAAAGAAGAAGAAATTGAAGAAGTTATCGAAGATGAAGAAACAGCAGAAACTGCTGAAGAAGAAACTGAAAAAGTTATCGAAGATGAAGAAACAGCAGAAACTGCTGAAGAAGAAACTGAAGAAGTTATCGAAGATGAAGAAACAGCAGATACTACTGAAGAAGAAATAGAAGAAGAAACAAAAGAAACTGCTGAAGAAGAAACTGAAACTAAAGAATTCAATTACAGTGATAATGATATCGCTGATCTTAAAAAAGGACAAAAAGTTACAGGTACAGTTGTTGAAATAAATGATGCTGGTGTTTATCTTGACGTTGGATATAAAACAGATGGTTTTATACCAAAAGAAGAACTTAATCACCGTAAAGTAGAAGATCCTCGTGATTTAGTAGAAGAGGATCAAAAAATAGATGTAATCATATTAACATTAGAAAATGAAGAAGGTAATATGATTTTATCTAAAAAGAAAGCTGATTATGAAAAAGCTTGGGAAAGAATCATCGAGGCACACGAAAATAATGAAATAATTGAAGCAGAAGTTACCAAAGAAGTTAAAGGCGGTTTAGTTGTAGATGTTGGAGTTCGCGGTTTTATACCAGCATCACACGTGGCTGTTGGATATGTTGAAAACTTAAGTGATTATGTAAATGAAACTTTAAGACTTAAAATAATAGAAGTAGAAAGAGATAAAAATAATGTAGTGCTATCTGCAAAAAAAGTAATTGAAGAAGAAAGAGCAGGTAAAAAAGAAGAAACTCTTGCAAACTTAGAAGAAGGCGAAACTGTAAAAGGAAAGGTAACCAAATTAGTTGATTTCGGTGCCTTTGTTGATTTAGGTGGAATTGAAGGACTACTTCACATTTCAGAGATGTCCTGGGGTAGAATTGATAACCCTTCAGAAGTTCTTACTGAAGGAGAAGAAGTTGAAGTTAAAGTTCTGGGAGTTAATAAAGAAGATGAAAGAATCTCCCTAGGACTAAAACAACTTCTACCAGATCCTTGGGAAGAATTTGCAAGAAAGCATTATGAAGGCGAAAAAATCAAAGGTAAGATTACTAAAATTGTTGACTTCGGTGCTTTTATGGAAGTTGCAGATGGTATTGAGGGTTTAATCCATATTTCTCAACTATCTCAAAAACATGTTGAAAAACCTGGAGAAGTTGTAACCGAAGGTGAAGAGAGAATGGCTCAAATTATTAATATAGATCCTGAACAAAAAAGAATAGGTTTAAGTTTAAAGGAATTAGAAAGCAAACAAGATAAATCTGATAAAAAAGATTCTAAAACTACAAAATCTTCTAATACAAAATCTAGTAATAACCAAAATAAGCAAAAGGAAGATGAACAACCTTCTGGAGCAACCATTCAAGAATTAGTAGGAGATATATTTGACAAAGACGAGTAATTCTAAATAGAATATTGAAGTTTAGGACCTTACTATTCAACTTTAGAATAGTAAGGTCTTTATTTATGTATAAAATGACATTATTGCTATGACTTCCAAGATATGTTATTATTTTTATACAGCAGGAGGAAATTCTATGATCAAAATAAAAAATATAAAACCAAATAGCACAGCAGATAAGTTAGGGATAGAAGCTGGAGATAAAGTGATTTCAATTGATGGAAATAAAATTAAAGACTATATTGAATATAATTATCTTATTGCAGATTTTAATTTCAAACTTAAGACAGAAAAGATAAATGGAGAGATAGTTGAATATGATGTCACCAGAAGTTATGACAAAGAATTAGGTATTGAACTTGAAAATATTGTATATGATGGTTTAAATAAATGTAAAAATAAATGTATATTTTGTTTTGTCGACCAAGAGCCGCCAAATTTAAGGAACACATTAAATATAAAAGATGATGATTATAGATTTTCTTTTTTACAAGGTAGTTATATAACATTGACTAATTTAGATCAAGAGGATTTTGATAGAATTGTAAAGTATAATTTAAGTCCATTAAATATTTCAGTACATACAACTAATCCCAAGTTGAGAAAATTTATGATGAAAAATCCAAATGCTGCTAATATATTAAAACAACTTGAATTTTTAGCATCTCATAATATAGATTTTAATACTCAGCTGGTACTGTGTCCTGAAATAAATGATGGAGATTATCTAAATAAGTCAATAAAAGATTTGAGTAATTTTTATCCTAATATTTTATCGATAGCTGTTGTGCCAGTAGGTTTAACAAAATATAAAAATAATAATTTGAGGATTTTTACTAAAGAAGAGTCCAAACAAGTTTTAAACCAGGTACAAAAATGGCAGAAGGTGCTAAAAAATAAGTTTAACAATAATTTTCTTTATGCTTCTGATGAATTTTATTTGACGACAGATATTGATATACCTGATTATAATCACTATAATGATTTTCCTCAGTTGGAAAATGGGGTTGGCCTTACTAGAATATTTAGAGATGAATATGATAAAATAAAAGATAGGTATATTAATTTAATTAATAATAATAATAAAGAAAAAGACTTTCATATTATTACCTCTGTCCTAGGAAAAAAAGCCATTAAACCTGTTATTGATAATATAAATTCAAGTCAAGATAAAGTGAATATAGTAATTGAGGTAGTAAAAAATTCTTTTTTTGGAGAAACAGTAACTGTAACAGGTTTGTTAACTGCACAAGATATTGAAAAAAGTATAAACAGTATAGAAAGTAAAAATATTTTACTCCCAAAAATAGTTTTAAATGATAACAATAAATTTATAGATGATGTTAATATAGATGATTTTAAAAAAAGAAACAGTGATAAAAATATATATCTATGCAATAATATAAAAAATATATTGGAGGTGTTAGGAGATGTCAAAACCAGTAGTAGCAATTGTAGGTAGACCAAATGTAGGTAAATCAACCCTATTTAATAGATTGGCTGGAACAAGGATATCCATTGTAGAAGACGAACCCAGCATAACTCGTGATAGAATTTATGCAGATGCTGAATGGTTAGATCATGAGTTTAAATTAATAGATACTGGTGGTATTGAAGTAAGCAATAATGAAGAAATAAAAACAATGGTTAAAAGGCAGTCTGAACTTGCAATTGAAGAAGCGGATTATATACTATTTGTAGTAGATGGTCGTGCAGGTTTAACTGCTCTTGATGAAAAAGTGGCACAGATTCTTAGAAAATCGAATAAAAAAGTTTTTGTTGTGGTAAATAAAATTGAAGACTTTAATATAATGCAGGAAAATGTCTGGGAATTCTATTCTTTAGGTTTTAAAGTAGTTGTTCCTATTTCAGCTGAACACGGGAAAAACTTAGGTGATCTATTAGATCATGTAATTGTTGAGTTTGAAGATGATATTATAAAAGAAGATAAAGAAGATGTCATAAATATTGCAGTTGTGGGAAAACCTAATGTAGGGAAATCTTCATTAGTTAATTACTTAGTAGGACATGAAAGAGTTATAGTAAGTGATATTCCAGGCACAACAAGAGATGCAATAGATACTGTAATTGAGTTTAATGATATAAAGTATAATTTCATTGATACAGCAGGACTAAGAAGAAAAGCTAAAGTTAATGATGATATTGAATACTATAGTAATATAAGAGCTATAAGAGCTATTGAAAGAGCAGATGGAGTTTTAATGATGATTGATGCCAATGAAGGTGTTACTGAACAGGATAAAAAAATATCAGGATATGCACATGATGCTGGTAAAGCTATGGTAATAGCAATAAATAAATGGGATTTGATAAATGCTGATTCAGATGAAATGGCTAGATATAGAGATGAGGTTTATTACAATCTTAAGTTTTTAAACTATGTACCAATCAGTTTTATCTCAGCAATAGATGGAAAAAGGGTAGATGAAGTATTGGAACTTTTAGAATATAGTGTTGATCAAAATTCAAAAAGAATAAAAACCGGATTATTAAATGAAGTTATTACAGAAGCAGTACAACTTAGGGAACCACCTACTAAAAAAGGTAAACAGTTAAAAATATATTACTGCAGTCAAGTTGGAGTTAAACCACCAACATTTGTATTTTTTGTAAATAATCCTGATCTGATGCATTTCGCATATCAAAGATATCTAGAAAACTCAATACGTGAAAACTTTGGGTTTATAGGAAGTCCTATTGCAATAAAAATTAAACAAAGGAGTTAAAAAATATGAAATTGATATTGGTTTTAATTTTCTCCTATTTACTAGGTGCTATACCTAATGGCTATATTTTTGGAAAAATATTTGCTAAAAAAGATATTAGAAAACATGGCAGTGGAAATGTTGGAGCAACAAATGTTGCTAGGGTTGCTGGATACAAAGTAGGTGTAATTGTTGCCTTATTAGATATTGCTAAAGGATTTTTAGCAGTATTAATAGCCAAAAGCCTACTTTTACCTGAATATGCTATGGTCTTTGTTTTTACAGCAGCAATTTTAGCCATAATTGGACACATCTGGTCAGTGTTTTTATCTTTTAATGGTGGAAAAGGAGTAGCAACTAGTGTGGGAATTTTACTTTATCTTTTCCCATTATCATTATTAGTATTTTTTGTAGTTTGGGTTATAATGATTTTTACAACTAAAATTGTATCAACTGGTTCATTATTAGGTGCAGTTTCAATACCAGTAAGTATAATTATTTTTTATAGTGCGCAAAGTTCATACATTACTTTCGGTATACTAATTGGATTTTTGATAATATTTAGTCATCGTTCTAATATAAAGAGATTAATCAATGGTAATGAAAACAAGATGAGTTGGTAAGTCAGGAAAGGATGAGTAGTAATGGATGAAAAAATATCAATAATAGGTGGAGGTAGCTGGGGTACAGCTTTAGCACAAGTTGCTTCAAATAATATCAAAGAAATATTAATATATGCAAGAGATAAGGAAGTTGTAAAAAGCATTAATGAAAAAAACATAAACAATAAATACTTTAACGATGTTAAATTAAATGAAAATATTATGGCTACTAGTAATTTAGATAACGTTATTAACTTTTCAAAAGATATTATTCTTTCAGTTCCAACAGCAGCAACAAGGTCTGTGATGAAAAAGTTAAGTGAAAAAATTACTGATACCCATACTATAATTTCTACAGCCAAAGGAATTGAAATTGATACTTTTATGACCAATTCAGAAATTATAAGGGAATACTTTTCAGGAGATATTTTGGTTTTATCAGGTCCTACTCATGCAGAAGAAGTAATAAAAGATATACCAACAGCAATAGTAATAGCATCTAATAATAAAAATCTTGCTGAAAAATATCAAGAGATGTTAATGACCTCTAAATTTCGAATATATACAATTAAAGATGTTAAAGGTGTTGAGATAGCTGGAGCAGTAAAAAACATTATTGCTGTAGCTTCAGGTGTAACTGATGGAGTTGGATATGGTGATAATACTAAAGCTGCATTGATTACAAGAGGACTTGCAGAGATAGTTAAGTTTGGCCTATACCTTAATACAAATCGTGAAACATATAATGGATTAGCTGGATTGGGAGATTTAGTAGTAACCTGTAATTCTGACCATAGTAGGAATAGAAGGTTTGGAATCTTAATAGGGCAAAATAAAAGTTTTAATGAAGCAAAACAAACTGTAAACCAAGTTGTTGAGGGTGCTAAAACTGCAAAAGCCTTATTTAAATTTCTACAGAAACATCCTGATTTAGAAATGCCAATTACTGAAGAAGTATATAAAGTATTATATAAAAACAAAAATCCTCATCTGGCTGTTGATGATTTAATGCTTCGTGAACCAAGAAATGAGTTTTATTATTTATCTTAGTATGAACTGTGAAAAATATTAATAAAGGAATTAATTTTATTATCTTGAAATTAATATTTAGTAATATAAAAAAATAATTACATCACCTGAAAGGGGTTTTTTTATGTCTGTTAAAATTATTGCTGATACTGCTTGCGATCTTCCTGAAGAGATGATTAAAAACTATAATATTATTACAGCACCGCTTTTAGTATATCCTGAAGGTCACGAAGACCAAGCCAAAAAAAATGATGATCCCAAAGAAATTTATGATGGAATGAGAGAAGGAAAAGTTTTTAAAACAGCTCAAGTACCACCAAATTATTTTGAAAAAATATTTAAAAAAATAGCTGAAGAAGAGAAAAAAGCAATCTATATTGCGTTTTCATCAAAATTATCAGGTACTTATCAATCATCAGTAGTTGTAAAAAATAATATAAAAGAAGAGTATAATAATATTGATCTTGATATAATAGATTCAAGATGTGCTTCACTAGGTTATGGACTTGTTGTATATAAAGCAGCCAAAATGGCACAAGAGGGCAAATCAAAAGATGAAATACTTAATGTTATTAAACATGATAAAGACCATATGGAACATATATTCACTGTAGATAATCTTGAATATTTAAGAAGAGGTGGAAGAGTAAGTAGAACTGCAGCTTTTGTAGGTGGCCTACTAAATATAAAACCAATCTTATATGTTAATGATGGCAAGTTAGAACCTCTAGAAGAAAAGAGAGGAAGAACTAAAGTATTAAGTAGAATAATTGAAATCATGGATGAAAGAGGCAATAATTTAGATCAACAGATTATAGGTATCAGCCATGGTGATGACTTAGAAGGTGCCAAAAAGTTAAAAAATATGATTCAAAACAAATTCAAACCTCAGGGATATATAATAAACATGATCGGTTCAGTAATCGGAGCTCATTCTGGCCCAGGAACTTTAGGAGTATATTTTCTAAATGATACAAATTATTAAAATATTTAGTTAATTAAGGCAGGAATTCAAACCTTAATATTTAATATATATACTAAGTCGTATAAATATAAATAAATGCATAAATTTCTAACAAGGAGGAAATTTGATGAAAAGAAGAGTTTTAATAATGGGTGCAGCAGGAAGGGATTTTCATAACTTTAACACTTTTTTTAGAGGTAATGATGATTATGAGGTTGTTGCTTTTACAGCAACCCAGATACCTGATATTGAAGGGCGTAAGTATCCAGCAGAATTAGCAGGTGAAAATTACCCTGAAGGAATACCAATTTATTCTGAAGATGATATCGATGAAATCATTAAAGAAGAAAATATTGATGAGGTAGTTTTTGCTTACAGTGATGTAAGTTATCAATATTTAATGAGTAAGGGTTCTCAAGTAATGGCAGCTGGAGCCGACTTTACAATGATGGGTAAGGATTCAACCATGCTTGAATCAAATGTCCCAGTAATAGCTGTTTGTGCTGTTAGAACAGGTGTTGGTAAAAGCCAAACAACCAGAAGAGTTTCAGATATTTTAAACGCAATGGGTAAAAAAGTTGTAGTAATTAGACACCCAATGCCTTATGGAGATTTAGTTGCACAATCAGTACAGCGTTATGAAAACTATGAAGATATGGAAAAAAACAACTGTACAATTGAAGAAATGGAAGAATATGAACCACACATTGAACGTGGAAATATTCTTTATGCTGGTGTAGATTATGAGAAAATATTAAGAGAAGCTGAAAAAGATGCAGATGTAATCTTATGGGATGGTGGAAATAATGATATGCCGTTTTATAAGCCAGATTTAATGATTACATTAGTAGACCCTCATAGACCAGGACATGAACTAGAATATTATCCTGGAGAGATCAACTTAAGATTAGCAGATGTTGCTTTAATTAATAAAGTTTCAACCGCTAATCCTGAAAATGTTGATAAAGTAAGAAGCAATATTCAAAAAACAAATCCCGAAGCAACAATTGTAGATGCTGCTTCTCCAATCTTTGTTGAAGATCCTGAAATGATAAAAGGTAAAAGAGTATTAGTTGTTGAAGATGGTCCAACACTTACTCATGGTAACATGGAATATGGAGCAGGAGCTATAGCAGCTCGCAAGTTTGGTGCTAAAGAATTAATAGATCCTAGACCATTTGCTGTTGGTTCACTAAAAGATACTTTTGCTAAGTATAGTCATCTTTCTGACATTTTACCAGCAATGGGATATGGTAAAAAACAAATGAAAGATTTAGAAGAAACTATCAGAAATTCTGATGCTGAAGCAGTAGTAATTGGTACACCAATTGACTTGTCCAAAATCATTGATATTGATAAACCTCATACAAGAGTTAGATATGAGTTACAAGAAATTGGTAAACCTAACTTAGAAGATATAATTGAAGAGTTAGATCTATAAGAATAAAACTTGTAAAGCCCCCATCTGGGGGCTTTTTTAAAATGGAAATAACTTTAGGAATGATTTACAATGATAAAAGAAAATGTAAAGATTATTAGAGAAGGAAAAATTAAAAAGAACAAATATATTATCTACTGGATGCAAGCCGCTCAGAGAGTAGAAAATAATCCTGCTTTAAATTATGCAGTACAAAAAGCAAATGAAATAGAAGTACCATTAGTTGTCTTTTTTAATTTGACTGATAAATTTCCTGATGCTAATTATCGTCATTATTACTTCATGCTGGAAGGTCTAAAAGAAGTAGAAGAAAAGCTAAAAAATAAAAATATTAAATTTATAATTAAAACAGGTGATGTTACTGATAATATCAAACTATTGAGTAAAAATGCTGTAATGTTAGTAACAGACCGAGGTTATCTTAAAATAGAGAGACAGTGGAAAAATAAGATAGCAGAACTTATTAATTGTAGATTTTTAATGGTTAATACAAATACTATTGTACCAGTAGATATAGCATCTGATAAAGAAGAGTATGCTGCTTATACTATTAGAAAGAAAGTATCAAATAAAATAGATAGATTTATAGATGTTTGTAATAACGATTATAAATTGGAAAACAAGTCAGTTGAATTGAATATTAAAGGAATAAAACTTGACATAATCGATAAAGTTATTAATAATTTAAATATAGACTTATCGGTTAAACCAAGTAAAATATTTACTGGTGGTCGAAACGAAGCTTTTAAAAGACTTGATTATTTTATAACAAATAAATTAAGTGAATATGAAGAAAAAGGCAGCAGTCCTGATCAAGATTGTACTTCAAAGTTAAGTCCTTATTTACACTTTGGTCAAATTTCTCCTCATTATATATATAAAAGAATAAAGAAAAGTCAAATTAAAGCTGATAATTTTTTAGAACAATTAGTAGTAAGAAGAGAATTGAGTTTTAATTTCATATATTTTAATGATAATTATGATAATTCTTTAAAAAATATTCTACCTAATTGGGCTTATAAAACTTTAATGGAACATATCGATGATCATAGAGCGTATAATTACTCTCTTAAAGATTTAGAAAACTATGATACTCATGATGAGTATTGGAATACAGCTCAAAAAGAAATGGTAACAAGTGGATATATGAATGGTTATATGAGAATGTATTGGGGCAAAAAGATACTAGAGTGGACAAAAGAACCGCAAAAAGCTTTTGAGATGATATTATTTCTAAATAACAAGTATTTATTAGATGGAAGAGATCCAAATGGTTATACAGGTGCAGCCTGGATATTTGGAAAACACGACCGGGCCTGGAAAGAAAGAAAAATATTTGGAAAAGTTAGATATATGAATAAAAATGGTTTGGATAGAAAGTTTAATATGGAAAAATACCTAAATAAAGTCTCTAAATTGGGTTGATTTTTATTATAAATTAACATAAAATCAACTTTAGTTAACGGAAAATCCTTTACAAATAAAAATAAAACATCTATAATATTATAATAGTTGTATAAAATGAGAAATTCAATTTGAGGAGGTATTAGCAGGGTTATCCTGCAGATATATAATGAGAGAAAAAATATTTGATATATTAAATTATTTAATAGAAGAGTTATTAGATAGTGGAGATGAAGTTGTTGACCAAAAGGATTTAATTGATGATCTTGTTGATATGGGTTATGATTTAGATGATATTGATGAGGCTTTTCAATTAATTTTTGAAAAACCCGAAATCATAGAGGGAGAAAATATAGAAGGATTATCTAAAAATAAGGTTTTAAACCGTGTATTTACAGTTCAAGAAAAGATGTATCTTCCCAAAGAATACAGAGGTTTAATTAAAAGACTATTATTAATGAATGTTATTACTATAAAAGAAACTGAAACTGTGATAAACAAGATAATACAAAATGTATATTATAATAATAACAAAGATTTCAACTTTTGGGATTTAATTCAGGATGTTGTTGAAGATGAAAAAAGAATTGAATATATTTCTAATCACTTTAGGGAATTTTCTACTAAATTATCAAAAGATTTTAAATATATAAACTAAATAATTTTGGAGGTCAGTTAGATAATGTCTAAAAAGAATCTTGTAATAGTAGAGTCACCAGCAAAAGCAAAAACTATCAAAAAGTTTTTAGGTAAAAATTTCGATGTCGAAGCTTCAATGGGACATGTTGTAGATTTACCTAAAAGTAAGATGGGGATTGACATAAAGGATAATTTTAAGCCTAAATATATTACAATTAGAGGTAAAGGTAAAATATTAAAAAAACTTAGAAAAGCAAAAAAGAAAAGTGATAATATATATTTGGCCACTGACCCTGATAGAGAAGGAGAAGCTATTTCCTGGCATCTATCGAGGGCTTTAAAGTTAGATGAAGAAAAAAACAGAATTGAATTTAATGAAATAACTAAAAGCGCAATCACTAAAGCAATAAAAAATCCAAGAGAGATTAATCAAAACCTGGTTGATTCACAACAGGCTAGACGTCTCTTAGACCGTTTAGTTGGTTATAAGTTAAGTCCATTACTTTGGAAAAAAGTAAGAAAAGGACTGAGTGCAGGAAGAGTTCAATCAGTAGCTGTTAAAATAATATGTGAAAGAGAAGAAGAAATTGATAAATTTGAGCCAGAAGAATACTGGTCAATTACTGCAGTATTTTCTGATGGTAAAAATAATTTTGAAGCAGATCTCTTTAAAATAGATAGTGATGATTTTAAATTAGGAAGCAAAAAAGAAGTTGATCAGGTTTTAAATACACTTAAAGAAAACGAATATATTATTGATGAAATAAAAGTTAGAAAAAGGAAAAGGAATCCTTATCCACCATTTACTACCTCAACATTACAACAAAGGGCATCTTCTGTACTTAATTTTTCTGCAAAGAAGACTATGTTTATTGCCCAACAGCTTTATGAAGGTATTGATATAGGTAGTGAAGGTACAGTTGGTCTTATTAGTTATATTAGAACAGACAGCACAAGGCTTTCTAATGAAGCTAGAAATGAAGCTGAATCTTTTATAAAAGATAACTTTGGAGATAAGTATTATCAAAAGGGTAAAACTTATGGTAAAAAAGGAAGTAATACTCAGGATGCTCATGAAGCAATTCGTCCTACTTCAGCTTTTAGGTCTCCAGAGAGGATCTCTAAATATTTAACTAGTGATCAAAAAGCACTATATACCTTAATTTGGAATCAATTTGTTGGCAGCCAGATGAAACCAGCAGTATATGAAACATATACAATTGATATATTAAATGGAGATTATAATTTTAGATATAATGGTTCTAAATTAATCTTTGATGGATTTTTAAAACTATTTGATTCAGATAATAATAATGATCAGATACCAGCTGTTGATCAGGGAGATAAAATAGAAGCTCAAGAGATTAACCCTGAACAGCACTTTACAAATCCACCTCCAAGATTTACTGAAGCTTCTTTAGTAAAAACAATGGAGGAAGAAGGAATTGGTCGACCAAGTACTTATGCTCCTACACTTTCAAAAATTGTTTCAAGAAATTATGTAGATAAAAAAGGTAAGTACTTTATACCTACTGATTTAGGGAAAACTGTAAATGAGCTATTAACTGAATATTTTCCAGATGTTACAGATACTGAATTTACAGCTCAATTAGAAAAAAGATTAGATGAAATTGAAGAAGGTAAAGAAAAATGGCAGCAGGTATTAAAAGACTTTTATTCAGATTTTGATACAAGATTAAAGGATGCTAGAGAGAATATGGAAAAGGTTAATATGGATATTGAAACAGATATTAAATGTGATAAATGTGGACGTCCAATGGTAATTAAACATGGAAGATATGGTAAATTCTTAGCTTGTACTGGATTCCCAGAATGCAAAAACACTAAACCATATTTAGATAAAACAGGGGTAGATTGTCCTAAATGTGAAGATGGTGAAATTATAAAAAGAAAGTCTAAAAAAGGTAGAACTTTTTATGGATGTAGTAACTATCCGGAATGTGATTTTGTTTCATGGAGTAAACCTACAGATAAAGATTGTCCTAAATGTGGAAGTATGATGGTAGAAAAATATAGTAAAAAACGTGGTGCATATTATAAATGTACAAACAAAGAATGTAAACATACTGTTGAAAAATGATAAGCTATTTGACACAAATTAAAAATTTGTGTTAAACTGAAATCATTAGAAAGAAGATTTAAAATTTTACAAATATTTAGGAGGTTTACTAATGGAGAAGATAAAAGCAACTACAATAGTTGCTGTTAAATATAATGATCATGTAGCATTAGCAGGAGATGGTCAAGTTACAATGGGTGATACAATCATGAAGGGTAGTGCCCGCAAAATTAGACGTTTATATAATGACCAAGTTCTTGCAGGATTTGCAGGAACTTCAGCCGATGCTTTTACATTATTCGAAAAGTTTGAAGGAAAATTAGAAGAATATCATGGTAATTTAGAACGTGCTGCTGTTGAGCTTGCCAAAGAATGGCGAACTGATAAGATGCTTAGAAAATTAGAAGCACTACTTATTGTTGCAGATAAAAATAAATTACTTTTAATATCTGGTACAGGAGATGTAATTGAACCTGATGACGAGGTATTAACTATCGGTTCTGGTGGCCCATATGCAAAAGCTGCTGCTAGAGCTTTAATTGATAGTAATAAAGATTTATCTGCAAAAGAGATTGCACAAAAGGCATTAAAAATTGCTGCTGATATTTGTATTTATACTAATGATAATATTAATATAGAGGAACTATAAGTTGATAGGAGGATGTTTATGGAGTTAACACCAAGTCAAATAGTTGAAAAACTTGATCAATATATAATTGGACAAAATGAAGCTAAAAAGTCTGTTGCAATTGCATTAAGAAATAGATATCGCCGTAAATTAGTTGATGAAGATTTACAGGAAGAAATTATCCCAAAAAACATATTAATGATTGGACCTACTGGAGTAGGTAAAACAGAAATTGCAAGAAGATTAGCAAATATTGCAGAGTCTCCTTTCATTAAAGTTGAAGTAACAAAGTTTACTGAAGTTGGATATGTAGGCCGTGATGTTGAGTCGATGGTTAGAGATTTAATTGAAAGTGCAATAAGAATGGTTAAAGAAAAGAAAATAAAAGATGTACAAAAAGAAGCTTTACAGGCAGCAAGGGAAAGGATTATTAATAATCTTTTACCAATGCCTGGTGAAAAAAAGAAAAAAAGCCCATTTGCATTTCTTTCTGATGAAGAAGAAAATGAAGATAATTCAGAAAGTTATCAAAGAATTCAAAGAAGACGTGAAAAGCTGTTAGAAAAATTAAAAGAAGGGGAATTAGACGATAGAAAGATTGAAATATCTATTGAAAAAGATTCTCCACAAATGTTAGAACTTTTCACAGGTCAAGGTGTTGAAGAAATGGGAATTAATTTCCAAGATATGTTAGGAGATATGTTTCCTAAAAAGAAAAAAACACGAAAAGTCAAAATAAAAGAAGCTATTGATATTCTAAAAGATGAGGAAGCTAAAAAGTTAATTGATAATGAAGAAGTAAAGGCTGAAGCTATTGATCTTGTTGAAAATGAAGGAATAATATTTTTAGATGAGATTGATAAGATTGCTGGAAAAGATAAAGGATCTGGTCCAGATATTTCAAGAGAAGGTGTACAAAGAGATATTTTACCAGTTGTTGAAGGTTCTACAATTATGACAAAACATGGGGCTGTTAAAACAGACCACATTTTATTTATAGCTGCAGGCGCATTTCATATGTCAAAGCCCTCAGATTTAATTCCCGAGTTACAAGGTAGATTTCCATTGAGGGTGGAACTAAACAGTCTGTCAGTAGATGACTTTGAACAAATATTATTACAACCTAAAAATGCATTAACAAAACAATATATCGCATTATTAGAAACTGAAGGTCTAAATATTAGATTTACTGATGATGCAATTAGAGAAATTGCTGAGTTTGCTTATGAAGTCAATGAACAAACAGAAAATATTGGAGCGAGAAGACTTCATACTATTATGGAAAAACTTTTAGAAAAACTATCATATAGTGCTCCAGATAATATTGAAAATACAGAAGTCGAAATAGATGTTGATTAT
Source organism: Bacillota bacterium (assembly GCA_051745185.1). GTDB lineage: Bacteria > Bacillota > Halanaerobiia > Halanaerobiales > M55B127 > M55B127. The sequence continues at coordinate 33,703 of JBNJDV010000003.1, read as the reverse complement.
GTAAATGATCAACTCGCTAAAGTAGTAAAAGACAAGGATTTAAGTAAATATATCTTATAACTTACAAAAAACAAACAAATGGAGGTAGATTATTAGATGGGTGATTTATTACAAAAAAGTAGAAAAATAAATAAACTCCTACAAAGATCAGGCGGCCAACCGGTAGATTTTGAAAAAATGGCCCCTGTATTATCAGAAACAATGGAAAGCAATGTTTATATTACAAGTAAAAAAGGTAAAATATTAGGTCATGCTTTTATGGAAGATTTTGAATGTGAAATTATGGATGATATTGTTAGTGAAGATAATAGATTTCCAGAAGATTATAATGAAAGTTTATTAAATGTAAGTGGTACAAGAGCAAATATAACTCAGGAAGACAAAGTATGTGTGTTTGATCCTGAAAACAAATGTATGTATTCAAATAAACTTACAACAATTGTGCCTGTTGTCGGTGGTGGAGATCGTTTAGGAACTTTGATATTATCTCGTTATGGTGAAGAATTTACCGATATAGACCTTGTACTAGCTGAATATGGTGCATCAGTTGTTGGTATGGAAATATTAAGAAAAAGAAGTAATGAGATAGAAAAAGAAGCACGTAAAAGAGCTGCTGTACAGATCGCAATTGATACCTTATCATATTCTGAGTTAGAAGCGATTGAACATATTTTTGATGAACTCGATGGTAAAGAAGGCCTATTAGTTGCAAGCAAAATTGCTGATAGAGTTGGAATTACTAGATCTGTAATTGTGAATGCTTTACGTAAGTTTGAAAGCGCAGGTGTGATTGAGTCAAGATCACTGGGTATGAAAGGTACTTTTATAAAAGTATTAAACGACTATCTGCTTGAAGATTTAGAAAAATTGAAGATGGGATAAAAAATTACTGATAAGTAATTGATTAAAATATATTTATGTGTTATACTATCTAATGGTAATAAATAAACACATCTTGTGGACTCTGCCACTGGTGCTGTTAATAAATACAGTAGTGTTATCGAGGTCTAATCCTCTTCGATAATTTAGCAGGGGAAGAAGCAGATGGAAGTTTAAAAACCAGAGAGGAGGTGGCAATATTGTCTGTAGTAAATATGAAACAGTTACTTGAAGCTGGTGTCCATTTTGGTCACCAAACAAGAAGATGGAATCCTAAAATGAAGGATTACATTTTCACAGAGCGTAACGGTATATATATCATTGATTTACAAAAAACTGTAAAATTAATGGAGAGAGCTTATGATTTTGTTAGAGAAGAGGCAGCAAAAGGTAATACAGTTCTTTTTGTTGGTACAAAAAGACAGGCTCAAGAAACAATTAAAAAAGAAGCCGAACGCTGTGGAATGCCTTATGTAAATCAACGCTGGCTTGGTGGTATGTTAACTAACTACCAAACAATAAGTAAGCGAATTGACCGTTTAAATGAACTCGAAGAGATGGAAGAAGAAGGTCTTTTTGAGGTATTACCAAACAAAGAGGTAATTGAATTAGAACGTGAAAGAGACAAATTGCTTAGAAACTTGGGTGGTATCCGCCATATGGGTGGCATACCAGATGTAATTTATATCACTGATCCCAGAAAAGAGTCAATTGCTGTAGCTGAAGCAATTAAACTCGATATACCTATAGTATCTATTCTAGATACTAACTGTGATCCTGATCTTATAGATTACGAAATTCCCGGTAATGATGACGCCATAAGAGCAGTTAAATTGATAAGTAAAATAATAGCTGATGCTGTATTAGCTGGCAAACAGGGAGAGCAGCTTGATAATGAGCAAGTTCAGGATAAACCAGAAAATGAAGATCTTGAAGTTGTAGAAGAACAATAGAACTTACTTAAGGCGTTGATTAAAGGGCTCCCTTTTTCAACGTCTTTTTTATTAAATAAAGGAGTTGATAAAATGTCTGTATCGATGAAAGATATTAAAGAATTAAGAGAAAGAACTGGTGCAGGAGTACTGGATTGCAAAAATGCATTAAATGAAACAGATGGTGATGTGGAAGCTGCTATTGATTATTTAAGAGAAAAAGGTATGTCAGATGCAGCTAAAAAATCTGGTCGTGTTGCAGCAGAAGGTATTGTAAATGTATTAATTAATGATAAAAGAGATAAAGGTTTAATTGTAGAAGTAAATAGTGAAACAGACTTTGTTGCTAAGAATGATAACTTTAAAAAATTAGTTAATAATATTTCAGAGCATATCATGTTAAGTGATGCTAAAGATGTTGAAGAATTAAATAGTGAAAAATGGTTTGAAGATGAAAGTAAAACTGTTGAAAGAGTTGTAAAAGAAGCTATTGCAAGTATTGGTGAAAATATTAATCTTAGAAGATTCGAAAAAATGACCACAGACGGCTTTTTATATGGATATATTCACTTAAATGGTAAAATTGGAGTTTTAGCTGAATTTAAAGGTGAACAAAATGAGGATACTTTAAAAACAGCTAAAAATATTGCAATGCATATTGCAGCAAGCAACCCTGACTTTTTAAGCAGAGAAGATGTTGATAGTGAAGTTATTGAAAAAGAAAGAAAGATTATCATGGAACAACTTAAAAATGAAGGAAAACCTGAAAACATCTTAGATCAAATTGTTGAAGGTAAGATAAACAAATTTTATACTCAAATTTGTTTATTAGAACAAGAATACATTCGTGATACTGATCTGCAAGTAAAAGAGGTATTAGAAGATTCTGATATTTCAATTGAACAGTTTGTCCGTTATGAGCTTGGTGAAGGAATTGAAAGAAAACAAGAAGACTTTGCTGAAGAAGTAATGGCTGAAGTAAATAAAAATGATTAAAATTTTGTAATAAGAAGAGAGCACCTTAGGTGTTCTCTTTTTCAATGTAAACACAAATAAAGGATTTTTTAACGAAATCGAGAATATATTTCTTGGAGGTAGAGTAATGACTCGAACACCAAAATATTCCAGAGTACTGCTTAAATTAAGTGGTGCTGCATTAGCTGGAGACAGAGAATACGGTATTGATCCAATCACAATTCAAAGTGTAGCTGGAAAGATTAATGAGGTTGTTAGTGAAACCAAAGTTGAGATGGCTATTGTAGTTGGTGGTGGCAATATTTTTAGAGGTGTTGCTGGTTCTGCAAAAGGTATGGACCGTGGTACTGCTGATTACATGGGAATGCTTGCAACTGTAATTAATGCTTTAGCTTTACAAGATGCCATAGAAAAATATGGATTAGAGACAAGGGTTCAGTCTGCAATTGAAATGAGACAGATTGCTGAACCCTATATCAGAAGAAGAGCTATCAGGCATCTTGAAAAGGGAAGAGTAGTAATCTTTGCAGCTGGAACCGGTAATCCATTTTTTACAACAGATACCACTGCAGCACTGAGAGCAGCAGAAATATCTGCTGAAGCAATACTTATGGCTAAAAATGTTGATGGGGTATATAATGATGACCCACTGAAAAATGATAATGCTGTTAAGTACAATGAACTAACCTATATTGAAGTATTAAACAAATCACTTAAGGTAATGGATTCAACTGCGATATCTTTATGTATGGATAATAGCATACCACTAATTGTATTTGGACTTAAGGATTATGAAAACATTGAAAAAGCAATTGTTGGTGAAAAAGTTGGAACTTTAGTAAAATAAAAGATATAATTGCAATAAGGGGGAAGTTAAATGATTGGTAAACTTACAAATGAAGCTGAACAGAAGATGAAGAAGTCTTTAAAAGCTACAAAACAAGATCTTAACACGGTTAGAACAGGTAGAGCAAGACCTTCATTAGTAGAAAACATTATAGTTAACTATTATGGTTCTGCAACACCTATCCAGCAAATGGCTAAAGTAGTTGCTCCTGAACCGAGACAGTTAGTGATTGAACCCTGGGATAAAAGTGCTATCGAAAATATTGAAAAAGCTATCATGAAAGAAAATTTAGGTTTAACTCCAAATAATGATGGTAATGTTATTAGAATAAACATTCCTAAATTAACTGAGGAAAGAAGAAAAGAATTAGTTAAAATTGTACATGAAAAAGCAGAAAAAGGTAAAGTTAATATCAGAAATATTAGACACAATGTTAAAGAAGAGTTTGAAGATCTTGAAGATGAAGGAGAGATTTCTGAAGATAACTTTTATAGGGGTTTAGATAACCTTCAAGAATTAACTGATGAATATTGTGACAAAATAGATAAGTTTGTAGAGAAAAAAGAAGAAGAAATTATGGAAGTATAATGAAAGATATAGATCGATATCTTTTGGAAGACCCTGATAAGTATATTAATGATTTAAAAAAAAATTGTAATTACGAAATTGTTGAATACTCTCCTCCTGGAAGGGATAAGAGTAGAGGGAAAAAAATAACTTTAAAAATTTTTAAAAAAGAGGATAAGGATATAATTATATATTCTTATGAAGATTACAATTAATTCCCCTCTATAAGTATAGAGGGGTTATTTAATATTTAAAGGAGGCCAAAAATGCAGAATAAACCCTCACATATAGCAATAATTATGGACGGAAATGGACGTTGGGCTCAAAAGAGAAATATGCCCCGTACATACGGTCATAAACAGGGAGTTGAAACTCTAAAAGATATGGTAGAAGTTTTTATTAAAAATGAAATACCTAGTCTTACAGTATATGCTTTTTCAACAGAAAATTGGAAAAGGCCTCCAAAGGAAGTTAAGTATTTAATGACCCTTTTTAGAAAAACCATTGAAAATGAGGCAGAAGAACTGAATAAACAGGATATAAAGATAAATATTATTGGTAGAAGAACCAATCTTGATCAAAAATTATTGGATAAAATAAAATGGGTTGAGAATCTAACAAAGGATAATAAAAGGTTAGAGTTAAATATTGCTTTTAATTATGGTGGTAGAGCAGAAATAATTGATGCTGTTAAAAAAATAAAAAATGACAAAGATGTAAAAATTGAGGACATTGATGAAACGACAATTAATGATTGTCTTTATAACCCTAATATTTCAAATATCGAATATATAATAAGAACCGGAGGAGAAAAAAGAATCAGTAATTTCTTACTTTGGGAATCAGCTTATTCTGAACTATATTTTTCAGAAAAATATTGGCCTGATTTTTCTGAAGAAGATCTAATGGAAGCATTAGATGAATTTTCTAAAAGAAAAAGAAAATTTGGAGCAATAGATAATGGAGTTGATTATTAACTATGTTATATAAAAGAGTAATTAGCAGTATAGTCGGTATATTAGTTTTTATATTAATAATTAATTGGGGACATTTTCCGTTTTTTATATTAATCTCATTGATTACCGCGGTTGGTTTAAAAGAATTTAATAAAATGACTGATTATGATAATTATCCTGCCTTATTAATAAGCAGTTTAATGGTTCTTTTTGTTTCATATTTAAATTTGATTTATAAAATAGACTTTCCGGTTGAATATCTTTTTATATTGATTTTATTAATCTTTTTTTATGATAGCTATCGAAGTGGTAACTTAGAGAATATTATCCAGACTACTTCTGGAAACATATTAGCAATTATATATATTGTTTTCGGTCTTATATATTTTATATATTTAAGAAATATTGATTTTAAATTCGGATTATGGATTGCATTAGTAGGGACCTGGTTAACAGATATTGGTGCATATTTTATTGGTAAGACTTATGGTTCCATAAAATTAGCACCACTGATTAGCCCCAAAAAAACTTTAGAAGGGGCATTAGGCGGTATAGCTGCTTCTTTTATCTTTGTAATAGGGGTTACCTTATATTTAAATGTTTTTTCCTTTTTGTGGCTAATATATGCAATATTACTTCCATTTATAGCTATAGTAGGTGATTTGTTTGAATCTGCAATAAAAAGAGCTTGTGGAGTAAAAGATTCTGGTAATTTAATTCCCGGCCATGGAGGAATATTAGATAGATTTGACAGCCTTCTTTTTACAATACCATTTACATATTTTTATATAACATTATTTTTGAGCTAGGAGGCAATTAAATGAATAAATTGATTTTATTAGGTTCAACAGGTTCAATAGGTACACAAGTTTTAGATGTAGTTGATTATATTGATGATAAATGGAGTATAGAAGTTTTAACTGCAAATAAGAGTGTTGATTTAATAGTTAAACAAGCTATAAAATATAAACCGAAGTATGTTGTTATGGTCGATGAGGAAAGTGCAGATGATGTAAAAAATAAACTTAAAGATCATGATATAGAAGTATTGTCTGGTAAAAACAACTTGGAAGAAATAGTTAAATTAGATGGTATAGAATTAGTAATAAATGCTTTAGTCGGTGCTTCAGGATTAATTCCGACAATTAATACAATAAAAAAGGGTACAAAATTAGGTTTAGCAAATAAAGAGAGTTTAGTTGTAGGCGGCCATTTAGTTAAAAAACTAATGGAAGAAAATAATTATGAAGATAAATTATTACCCATAGATAGTGAACACAATGCAATTTATAGGTTATTAAAAGGTCATTCAAAAGATGAACTAAAAAATATTTTGCTGACAGCTTCTGGTGGTCCTTTTGTTAATAAAAGTATTGATGAACTCAAAAATGTAACTGTTAAAGAAGCATTAAACCACCCCAACTGGAGTATGGGTAGTAAAATAACAATAGATTCAGCAACAATGATGAATAAGGGTTTAGAAGTTATTGAAGCTCATTGGTTATTTAACACTAATTATGATAAAATTAATGTACTTATTCATCCTCAAAGCATTATACATTCCATGATAGAATTAATCGATAGTTCAATCTATGCTGAGATGAGTGTTGCTGATATGAGAATGCCGATTCAATATGTATTACAGTATCCAAACATTGAAACTGGTATTGGTCAAAGACTTGATTTAGTAAAATTGGGTAAATTAGAATTTCTAAAACCGGATTACAGTAAGTTTAGATGTCTAAAACTTGCATATGAAGCTGGTCAAGCAGGTGGAAGTAATCCTGTTGTATTAAATGCTGCTAATGAAATTGCAGTCCATAGATTTTTAAATAAAGAAATAAAATTTTTAAAGATTCCAGAATTAATCGAAAATACTTTAAAGGCTCATAAAAAAATTGATGATCCTACAATAGATCAGATAATTAAGATTGATAAATGGGCGAGAGAGTTTGCAAAGGAGGTAGTTTAATATGATTTTAACAATTCTCAGTTTTATTGTAGTACTGGGAATATTAATTTTTATACACGAATTTGGTCATTATATAACTGCAAAGTTAAGTGATATCAGGGTTGAAGAATTTGCTTTAGGTTTTGGACCTAAGTTAATATCAAAACAATGGGGAGAAACCGTTTATTCAATCCGAGCAATACCTTTAGGTGGTTTTTGTAACATGACAGGAGAGTTTGTTCCTGATGAAGATGATGATGAAGAAAGCTTAAGGATTTATAATGAAGCCAAAGATAACGGCAGATGTTTTCATCAAAAGCCAATGTGGAAAAGATTTGCTGTAATTTTTATGGGGCCATTAATGAACTTCTTTTTGGCTGTAGTAATTTTCTTTTTAATATTTAGTTTTGCAGGTTTACCAATTGATACTTCAAATCAACCTGTTATTGGTGAACTAGACCCGAGTCGTCCTGCTGCAGAAGCAGGTTTAAAACCGGGGGATGAAATTGTGAGTATCAATAATACTGAAGTAAATACCTGGCAGGAAATGACAGGCCTTATACACAATTCAGAAAACGAATCACTCGAAATAACAATAAATAGAGATGGTGAAGCCTTGAACTTTAATATAACACCGGTATTTAATGAAGAAATGGCCGTTAATATCATAGGGATATATCCTGAGGTTGTCAGAGAAAACATTGGATTTTTTGAATCTATAAGAAGATCATTTGCACAAACTTGGCAGATTATATATTTAACTATTAATGGGTTTATTCAAATGATTTCAAACCGTTCAATGGAAGGCCTGGGAGGACCTGTAATGATCGCTTCTATTATTGGTCAGGCCGCTCGTAATGGTATAATAAATGTAATGAACTGGACAGCAATTATATCTGTTAATTTAGGTATAATTAATTTACTTCCTTTACCTGCTCTAGATGGGGGAAGATTATTGTTTATAGGAATCGAGTTATTGAGAGGAAAACCAGTAGATCCCAAAAAAGAAGGTTTTGTTCACTTAGTGGGTTTTGTATTACTTATGATATTAATGTTATTTATTATCTACAATGATATAGCAAAAAACTTCTTTTAAAGGAGAGTTTGTATGATAAAAAGAAGGAAAACAAAAAATATATATTATGATAAAGTAGGTGTTGGTAGTGATTATCCAATATCTGTTCAATCAATGACAAATACTAAGACTCATAATGTTGAAAGTACAGTTAATCAAATAAAGAAATTACAGAAAGCAGGCTGTGAAATTATCAGGGTAGCTGTTCCTGATATGAAAGCAGCTTTAGCTTTATCTAATATAAAAGAAAAAATTGAAATACCGTTAATTGCAGATATACATTTCAACTATAAACTAGCCCTAAAAGCAATAGAAGAGGGTGTAGATGGGTTAAGAATAAATCCCGGTAATATTGGTGATAAAAAAAGAGTTAAAGCTGTTGTTAAAGCTGCAAAACAAAAAAATATACCAATAAGAATTGGTGTCAATTCTGGTTCTATTGAAAAAGAACTTCTGCAAAAGTATGGCAAACCAACAGCTGAGGGTATGGTTGAAAGTGTCTTAAAACACGTAGATATTTTAGAAGAATTTGAATTTTATAATATCATCATATCTATGAAGTCTTCAGATGTTTTAATGACATTAAAAGCACACCAGCTTTTAAGTGAAAAGCTAAATTATCCTTTTCATATCGGAATAACAGAATCCGGTAGTGGAAAAGAAGGGATTATAAAATCATCAGTTGGAATCGGACTGCTTTTAGAAAAAGGTTATGGTGATACAGTTAGGGTTTCATTAACTGGAGATCCGGTTGAAGAAGTTCATACAGCTTATGAGATATTAAAAGCTTTGAAGTTAAGAAATAGAGGTATTTCTATTATTTCTTGTCCAACTTGTGGAAGAACAGAAGTTGATTTAGAAAAGATAACCAAAGAAATCAAAAGTAAGATAAAAAAATATCATAAAGATTTTGAAGATGGACTTAAAGTAGCTGTTATGGGCTGTGCAGTTAACGGTCCTGGTGAAGCAAGAGAAGCTGACCTTGGAATTGCATGTGGTAAAAACGAAGGATTATTATTCAAAAAAGGTAAGGTCATAAAAAAAGTAAATGAAGATGAAATCATAGCTGTTTTAATAAAAGAAATAAAAAACATGAGGAGTGAGTAAGAATGCGAATGTCAAAACTATATTTACCAACTTTAAAAGAAACCCCTGCAGAAGCTGAAATAACAAGCCATCAGCTTATGTTACGAGCAGGAATGATGAGGAAACTTTCTCCCGGAATCTTTTCTTATTTACCCCTGGGATATAAAGTAATTAGAAAAATAGAAAATATTGTTAGAGAAGAAATGGATAAAACTTCATCACAGGAAGTTCTCTTACCTGTTATGCAGACAGCTGATATATGGAAAGAATCTAATCGTTGGGAAAAATTCGGACCGTTAATGATCAAATTTATAGATAGAAAAGAACATGAATACTGTTTAGGACCTACACATGAAGAAGTTGTAACGAACTTAGTAAAAGATGAAGTAAGATCATATAAAGACCTACCTTTAAACTTATATCAAATTCAAACTAAGGTAAGAGATGAAATCAGACCGAGGTTTGGTTTGATGAGAGGCCGCGAATTTATAATGAAAGATGCCTACAGTATGGATGTAGATTATGAAGGTTTAGATGAAAGTTATCAAGAGATGTATGAAGCATATACAAAAATATTTAACCGCCTTGGATTAGAAACTAGAGTTGTGCAGGCTGATACAGGAGCAATGGGTGGAAAAGATTCTCATGAATTTATGGTAATAGCTGATTCAGGGGAAGATGACATTGCTGTCTGTGATAGTTGTGACTATGCTGCAAATACAGAGTTAGCAACCTCATTAGATAAAAATTTATCCAGTAATGAAGATCTTAAAAAGAGAGAAGTTATAGATACACCTGATATTAAAACAATAGAAGGATTAGAAGACTTTTTAAATACAGATGGTTCAAAGATGATAAAAACAATGCTTATGAAGGCTGATGATGAATTAGTAGTTGTGTTGCTTAGAGGTGATGATAAGTTAAATGAAGTAAAACTATCAAACTATCTGCAGGCCACTAATTTAGAAGCAGCTTCAGAAGAAGAAATTGTTCAAGTATTTGGTGTTAAACCTGGATTTATTGGGCCTGTTGATATTAATGATGAGCACAAAGTGCTTGCTGATAATAGGATTAAATATATGAATAATTCAATTTGTGGTGCAAATATAGTTGATAAGCATATTGCTAATGTTAACTACGGAAGAGATTTTGAAGCAGATGAATTTTTAGATTTACGTACTGTAAAACCTGGAGATGTTTGTCCTGATTGTGAATCAGGTAGTTTAGAAATACAACCAGGTATTGAGGTAGGACATATTTTCAAACTGGGCACAAAGTATAGTGAAAGTATGGGAGCAACCTATTTAGATGAAAATGGTAAAGAACAAGATATTGTGATGGGTAGTTATGGGATTGGTATAACTAGAATTGTAGCTGCCGCCATTGAACAAAGCAATGATGATTATGGAATAATATGGCCAAAAGCAATTGCTCCTTATCAAGTAATAATTTTACCATTAGGAAAAAATGATGAAGTAAAAGAAACTTCAGAAGAGATATATAATACATTAAAAGATAGAGATATTGAAGTATTGTTAGATGACCGTAATGAAAGAGCAGGAGTTAAATTTAATGATGCTGACCTAATAGGAATTCCATTAAGAATAACTGTTGGCAGCAGATCTCTTGAAAACAATGTACTGGAATTAAAAAATAGACAAACCGGTCAAGACCATGAAATCTCTTTAAATAATTATGAAAATGAGATATTAGATTTCATTTCAACATTAAAATAAAGGGGAGAAATCCTGATGACAATTAAAGCTTTAATACCAGCTTTTAATGAAGAAAAAACAATCGGAGATATTCTTGATGTATTAAATAAAGTACCCCATATTAAAGAGATAATTGTAGTTGATGACGGTTCCAAAGATAATACTTATCAAGTAGCAAAAAACCGTGGAGCAAGAGTTATCAGGCTTCCTGAAAACAAGGGTAAAGGTGCCGCATTACAAGAAGGTATAACAAATGTCGATACTGATATAATATTACTTTTAGATGGTGATTTAATTGGTTTAAAAAAAGAACATGTCTATAAACTAATTAATCCGGTTTTATCAGATGAAGCTGATATGACCATAGGTATTTTTAAAAAAGGTAGAAACTTAACTGATTTAGCTCAGGTGGTTTCTCCTCGATTATCTGGTCAGAGAGCTATCAAACTGTCAGAACTAAAGAAAGTAAAAAACTTAGATAAAAAAGGTTTTGGAGTTGAGGTTTCATTAAATAAACATTTTAAAAACTCAGGAAGAGTAACAGAAGTTGAGCTTTTTGATTTAACTCATGTTATGAAAGAAGAAAAGATGGGTTTTGTTAATGGTGTTAAAGCTAGAACTAAAATGTATGTAGACATCTTAAAGTCTTTGTTTAATAACTTAGTGGATTAATTAATCGGATTTAGGAGGGATTTCGTGATAAAAGTTATCCAACCAGGAGAACAATTTAAAGATAAATTAAAATACATAATAATAGATTCTGAAAAAAAACAGTGTAAAGTAATCTTAAATAGGGCAGATGAAAGTGATTCTTCTGTTCAAAAGATTAAAGATACTTTACCTGAGTTTGCTATTAGCTGTGAGGTTGCATTAACCACAAAAGAAGAAGTAAAAATGATATGGCCACAACTTGTTAAGGAATTTAATGATAAGTTTACTTATAGCAAGTCGTGGTTTGAAAGAGCACAACTTCATTTTGAAGATGATGGTATATTAATATCTTTAGAAACTAAATTAGCAGCTAAAAAGATAAATAACGCCAAAGTAATAAATTTTATTAAAAATAGGATATATTTTTATCTTGACCGTGAACTAACTGTAAGTATAAAAAACGGTGATTTTTTTAAAAATGATAAAGAGATGAAAAAAGATTTAAATAAAGAAATTAAAAGAAATAAGAAAAAGAAGAAACGAAAGAATAAAAATAAATCGAGAATTGTTTACGGCAGTAAAATATATAGAACTAGTACTAAGATAGATGTTGAAAATGTTAATTCCGAACAAAGTGATGTGATAACCGGAGGTTATGTGTTTGACCAAGAAGTAAAACAGATTAAAAAGAATTTACAATTATACACTTTTCACATTACAAACTCAAAAGATTCATTAACATGTAAAGCATTTCTAAGAAATAATCAAGAAATTAACTTATCTAAAAATGATGAAGTTTTAGTAAAGGGTGATATTCAATACGATAAATACAGTAAAGACCTTATTATGATGACTAATCATATAAATAAGATTGGTGAGAAAAAATTAAGAGCTGATAATGCCGAAAAAAAACGAATTGAACTTCATTTACATACTAAGATGAGTGCTTTGGATTCAACTGTGGATGTAAAAAAAGCTGTTAAACGTGCTTCTGATTGGGGGCATAAAGCTATAGCTATAACTGACCATGGAGTTGTTCAGTCCTATCCTGATGCCTATAAAGCAGGTCAAAAACATGGTGTTGATATAATATTTGGTCTTGAAGCATATTTAATAGATAATGGTAAACCAATTGTTATAAATCCGATAGATAAGGATATTAAAGAAACCGAATTTGTTGTTTTTGATTTAGAAACCACAGGATTAAACCCTGTAAACAATGAAATAATTGAAATCGGAGCAGTCAAGATTAAAGATGGAGAAATTATTGACGACTTTTCCTCACTAATTAAACCAGATAGTAATATTTCTAATAAAATTACTGATATTACAGGGATAGACAATGAAATGGTTAAAGATAAGCCAGCGTTTAAAGAAGTTTTTAATGAGTTTGTTGATTTTATTGATGGTTGTCCATTAGTTGCTCATAACATGGACTTTGATTACAGCTTTATAAGAAAACCTTTAAAAGAACATAATATAAAAAAAGAAATCACACTTATTGATACCTTGACTTTATCTAGAGCTGTATTACCAAAGTTAAAAAATCATAAACTGGCGACTTTAGTTAAACACTTTAATATAAAGCTAGATAACCATCACAGGGCATTAGATGATTCAAAGGCAACAGCCCATTTATTATTTAAATTATTAGAAGAAATTGATGATTTTGATATAAATAATTTAAATGAAATAAATGAACTTACCAAAAATATTGACTGGAAAAAGTCTAGACCATACCATGCTTTGATACTTGCAAAAAATCAGGCTGGTCTAAAAGATATTTATAAACTTGTTTCTAAGTCTCATTTAGATAATTTCTATCGGAAACCGAGAGTTTTAAAAAGTGAACTATTGGCTCATCGAGAAAATTTACTTATTGGTTCAGCATGTGAATCAGGCCAGCTTTTTAACTATATTTTAAATAATAGAAGCAGTCGGGAAATAAATGAAGTTGTTGACTTTTATGACTTTTTGGAAATTCAGCCTTTAGGTAATAATGAATTTTTGTTAAATAACCAACTTGATAGTATTGAGGATCTTAAAAAAATTAATAAAAGAATATATAAATTAGGTAAAAAGAATAATAAACCGGTAATTGCTACAGGTGATGTTCATTTCTTAGAACCTAAAGATGAAATCTATAGAAAGATTTTACAGGCCGGCCAAGGTTTTAATGATTATGATAATCAAGCACCTCTATATTATCGTACAACTGAAGAGATGCTTAAAGAATTTAGTTACTTTGACGATGAGGCTGCACATGAGTTAGTAGTAGATAATCCCAATAAAATATATGATAAGATAGAAGATATCAAACCAATACCTGATGGGTTATTCACCCCGGAGATTGAAGGTGCAGATGAAAGAATTAAGGAAATGAGTTATGGTAAAGCTAAAAAATTATATGGAGATAATTTACCAGCTCTTATAGAAAAAAGATTAAAAAAAGAACTGGATTCTATAATTAACAATGGTTATTCAGTTATTTATTTAATCGCTCATAAATTAGTGAAGAGATCTTTAGACGATGGATATCTTGTTGGTTCAAGGGGGTCAGTTGGGTCTTCATTTGTAGCCACCATGTGTGATATTACGGAAGTTAATCCTCTTCCAGCACATTATAGATGTGGAAACTGTGGAAATGTTGAATTTAATGATTCTCAAAAGTACAGCATAGGTGTTGATTTGCCTGATAAAAAGTGTCCAAAATGTGACACTGAATATATAAAAGACGGATTTGATATTCCTTTTGAAGTTTTTATGGGATTTAAAGGAGATAAAGTACCTGATATTGATTTGAACTTTTCTGGTGAGTATCAAAATAAAATTCATGAAGCTACTGAAGATTTTTTTGGTAGAGACTATGTTTTTAGAGCAGGTACAATTTCAACAATAGCAAGTAGAACTGCTTTTGGTTTTGTTAGAAACTACTTGGATGATAATGAAATTGATGTTAAGAAAGCAGAAGTTAACCGACTTGTATCAGGTTGTACTGGAGTTAAAAAGACGACTGGACAGCATCCAGGAGGATTAATGGTAGTTCCAAAGAGTATGGATATATATGATTTTACTCCAATACAGCATCCTGCTAATGACCAGGATACTAGAGTGAGAACAACACATTTTGACTATCATTCTATCAGTGGAAGAATCTTAAAGTTAGACCTTTTAGGTCATGATGATCCCACATCATTAAGAATGCTGCAGGATTTAACCGGAGTAGATCCAGAAAATATTCCATTAGATGATCCTGAAACAATGAAAATATTTTCATCTACAGAAAGTTTAAATGTTAGTGAAGATGAAATAAAGTCAGAAGTTGGAACATATGGGATTCCCGAATTTGGAACCAGTTTTGTAAGACAGATGCTCTTAGATACAAGACCTTCTACTTTTGCAGAACTAGTAAGAATAAGTGGTTTATCTCATGGAACTGATGTCTGGTTAAACAATGCTCAAGAGTTGATAAAAAATAATACGGCTAATTTATCTGAAGTAATCTCAGTACGTGATGATATTATGAATTATCTACTTCAAAAAGGATTAAAACCGATAGATGCATTCTGGATTATGGAACATGTAAGAAAAGGAAAAGGTTTAACAGATGAAGAAGAAAGAAAAATGCGCGAGAATAGTGTACCGAATTGGTATATAAAATCTTGTAGAAGAATAAAGTATATGTTTCCTAAAGCACATGCAGCAGCCTATGTAATGATGGCTTATCGAATAGCATACTTTAAAGTACATTACCCTGAAGCATTTTATCTAACATATTTTTCTACAAAATCATCTGCGTTTGATGCTCAAATAATTGATAAAGGTTTGGAGTTTATTGAAAATCATCTAGATAAAATACAAAATCAAGATAAACTAACTGCAAAAGACAAAGAAACAATAACAATACTTGAAGTTGTAATAGAAGCAATGCATAGGGGAATTGAATTTGGAAAAGTTGATTTATATAACTCTAAGATGAATCAATTTATATTAAAAGATGGTAAGCTTTGTCCACCATTAATCTGCCTAGAAGGTTTAGGTTCAAGTGCAGCTGAAAGTATAGTTGAAGCTAGACAAAAAGGCGATTTTATATCTATCGAAGATTTAACAAATAGAACAAGTTTAAGTAAAACTGTTATAGAGAAGATGAAAGAACATGGAACATTAACTGGAATACCAGAAAAAAATCAGTTATCTCTTTTTGGAAACTCTTGAAAAATAGCAGTATTTATGATAATCTTTAATATGGTATATGTTGAATTTTTTTAAGGAGTGGGCCTGCCCCACTCTTTAATTATATGAAAGAGAGGTTTTAAAGATGAGTAGTACAATTAATACCTTAAGGAATTTAATTGAACCTATAGTTAAAGTAAATAACTTAGACTTTGTTGATATAGAATATATAAAAGAAGGTAATGATTGGATTTTAAGAGTTTTTGTAGAAAATGAAAATGATGAACTGACAATAGATCAGCTTAGTAATTTAAGCAGATTAATCAGTCAAAAACTGGATGAAGAAGATCCAATTGATAAAAGATACTTTTTAGAGGTTTCATCACCAGGAGTTGAAAGACCACTAAGAAAGATTAGTGATTATGAGAGATTTGCTGGTGAAAATATAAAGGTAAGTACTTATCGTAAAATTAGTAATTCCAAAGAATTTATTGGAAAATTAATTGGAATAGATAAAAATAAAGTTGTTACTATTAGATTAAAAGATTCTGAAGAAGAAATTAAATTAAATTATGCAGATATTTCAAAAGCAAATTTATATGAAGAATTTAATTTCTAGTTTAATCAAAGGAGGAAAAAAATGAATCTAGACTTTTTAAATGCCTTAGAGGATATTGAGAAAGATAAGGGTATCGCTAAAGATGTTTTATTAGAAGCGATTGAAGTTGCGTTACTTTCTGCCTATAAAAAGGATTTTGGCTCTAAGGAAAATGTAAGTGTTGAAGTTGATGAAGAAAATGGAGAAGTTATGGTGTTTTCAAGGAAAAAAATAGTTGAAGATGTTAGTAATTCAAACTATGAAATTTCAATCGATGATGCAAAAAAAATCGATTCATCTATAGAAGAGGGAGACTATTTAGATGTAGAAGTTACTCCAGAAAACTTTGGTAGAATTGCTGCACAAACTGCAAAACAAGTAGTTATGCAGAGGATAAGAGAAGCTGAACGTGATGTAATGTATGAAGAATATAAACGTAAAGAAGGGGAAATAATAACTGGAACAATTCAAAGATTCCATAAAGATAATGTTCTTATCGATATGGGCAAAACTGAAGCCTTGTTACCGGTTTCGGAACAAATTCCTACTGAAACATATCGTGTTGGTTCTAGATTAAAATTATATGTTGTTGAAGTATCATCTACAACTAAAGGACCAAGGATTTTGGTATCCAGAACACATCCTGCATTACTTAAAAGATTGTTTGAAGTAGAGGTGCCAGAAATATTTGATGGTATTGTTGAAATTAGATCAGTTGCAAGAGAGGCTGGCTTTAGATCTAAGATAGCTGTTTCTTCATATGATAGTAAAGTAGACCCTGTTGGAGCATGTGTAGGTCCTCAGGGAATGCGAGTACAATCAGTTGTTGAACAATTGAACGGAGAAAAAATAGACATTGTTCAATATCATGAAGATGCTAAGCAGTATGTATCAAATGCCTTAAATCCAGCAGAGGTTATCGATGTAATGATAAATGAAGATGAAAAGAGTGCAAAGGTAATTGTACCTGATTTTCAATTATCATTAGCAATCGGTAAAGAAGGACAAAATGCTAGATTAGCGGCTAAACTGACAGGATGGAAAATTGACATCAAAAAAGAATCTGAATTTGCAGAAAAAGATGAAGAAGAAAATGAGCAACAAAATGAAACTGATAGCAAACAAGATGAAACAAAAGATGAATCCGAAGAAAGTAAATAAGAAAAACTTAATATGGAGGTGGTTAGTTTGAGTAAAATTAGAGTCTATAAACTAGCTGACAAATTAAATATGGAAAGTAAGGAATTGATTGGTATATTAAATGAACTTGGGGTTGAAGTTTCAAGCCACATGAGTACTGTAGAAGATGATACAGCTGAACTTGTTGAAAATATGGTTAATGAAGAAAATAAAACACAAACTGAAGAAGATACAGATAAAAAAGATGAAAGCAAAAAAACAGAAACTGTTGAAGAAAAAGAAACAGAAGAAATTGAAGAAAGCATTGAAGATGAAGAAGATTTAGAGCCGATAACTGAAGGTATTACTATTCGTGAATTGTCTGAAAAAATCGACTATCCTGCAAATAATATAATTAAAACCATGATGCAGTTAGGTATTATGACAAATGTAAATTATTCTCTTGATGAGGATGAAATACAAATCCTAAAAGATGAACTCGATTTAAAGGTTAAAATAACTGATGAAATAGAAGTCAAGGAAGATGAAGATTTAGAACTTCAATTAGAAGAAATTATCGATAAACCAGAAGATTTAAAACCACGTCCACCAATAGTAACTGTAATGGGTCATGTTGACCATGGTAAGACAACACTACTTGATGTAATTAGAAAAACAAGAGTAGCAGAAGGTGAAGCTGGTGGAATTACACAGCATATTGGTGCTTATCAAGCAATATATAATGAAAAAAAGATAACTTTTATCGATACTCCCGGTCATGAAGCTTTTACAGCTATGCGTGCCAGAGGTGCCCAATTAACTGATATAGTTATTTTAGTTGTTGCTGCTGATGATGGAGTTATGCCTCAAACAATTGAAGCTATAAACCATGCACAGGCAGCAGGAATACCAATCATTGTAGCAGTTAACAAAATTGATAAAGCAAATGCTCAACCAGATCGTGTAAAACAGGAACTAACCGAACACGGTTTAGTACCTGAAGAATGGGGTGGAAATACTATATGTGTATCAGTATCTGCTCTTAAAGGGGAAAATATTGACGAACTTTTAGAGATGGTAACCTTAGCATCTGAGTTGGAAGAACTTAAGGCAAATCCAGATCGAGTTGCTGATGGTATTATTATTGAGTCAGAGCTTGATAGAGGTAGAGGCCCAATTGCAACTGTATTAGTTAAAAATGGTACATTAAAGGTTGGCGATTATATTATAGCTGGTTCAATAACAGGTCGTGTAAGAGCATTATTAGACGAACATGGTGAAAGAGTTGAAAAAGCAGAACCCGCTACTCCGGTAATCGTTTTAGGTTTTAATGATGTTCCAGAAGCTGGACAATATTTAAGAGTAATGGAAGATGAAAGAGAAGCTAAGGTATTAGCTGAAAAACGTAAAGATAAGAGAAAAGAAGAAAGACTAAATAAAGATTCTAAGGTATCTCTTGAAGATTTATATAGAAATATTCAAGAAGGAGATATAAAAGAACTTAATGTAATTATAAAAGCTGATGTTCAAGGCTCAATAGCAGCTTTAGAAGGATCATTGTTAAATATTAAATCCGAAGAAGTTGGAGTAAACATTATTCATACTGGTGTAGGAGCTATAAATGAAACAGATGTTAACTTAGCAAGTGCTTCTAATGCAATAATAATTGGATTTAATGTTAGGCCGGGAACAAATGCTAGAAAAGCAGCAGAAAAAGAAAAAGTTGAAATAAAGACTTATCGAGTAATCTATAAAGTAATTGAAGATATTAAAAATGCTATGTCTGGCTTACTTGAACCTGAATATAAAGAGATCGTTGTTGGTCGAGTTGAAGTTAGAGATACATTTAAAGTGCCTGATGTTGGAATAATAGCAGGTGCTTATGTAAAAGAAGGTGAAGTAAACAGAAATGACTATGTTAGACTGCTAAGAAATGGTGTAGTTATTCATGAAGGAGAAATTAGTTCATTAAAAAGATTTGAAAATGATGTAAGAGAAGTCAAGGAAGGTTATGAATGTGGTATTGGTATTGAAAACTATAATGATATTAAGGTTGGAGATATCTTAGAAATTTATAGATATAAGGAGATAGAAAGATCCTTATAGAGGTGAATAAAAATGGCAAATGAAAAAAGAGTAAGAAGAATGAGTCAACTTTTAAAAGAAGAAATTAGTCAAATAGTCTTAAGAGAGTTAAAGGATCCTCGAATTGGGTTTGCTTCAATTACAAAAATTGAAGTTTCTAATGACTTAAAACATGCTAAAGTTAAGGTTAGTGTATATGGTAGTGATCAGGAGAAAAAAGAAACCATGGAAGGTCTAAATGCGGCTAAAAAATATATAAGAAAGCTAGTAGGAGAACGATTAACCACTTACCATACTCCAGAACTTATCTTTAGATATGACGATTCTATTGAACAAGGAGTTCATATATCTCACTTAATAGATGAAGTAATAGAAGAAGATGAAAAGAGGAAAGATGACAGTGAAAACTAATCGTTTAGAAAATATTAGTGAATATATAAAAGAAAATAATGATTATTTAATTATAGGTCATATAGACCCTGATGGTGATGCTGTCGGGTCTATTATGGCCTTTAAGTTTCTATTAGACAGATTAGGCAAAAACTCATTATTATTACTTCATAGTGATATTTTAAAAGAGTATGATATTTTATTCAATTATTTAAATCAAGATGAATATTATATACCTGATAATAGTATTGACTTTGATAAACTAGCTAATTATGAGAATGCTTTTGTATTAGATACAGCAACTGCTGAAAGGTTAGGTAATTATAAAAAAATATTAAATACTCATTATGTAATTAATATTGACCATCATCATGATAATACTAAATATGGAAACCTTAATTATATTAATTCTCAAGATCCAGCTGTAGGTAAAATTATTTTTGATATTGCAAAATTATTAAAAGTAAAACCAGATGGTAAATTAGGTACTGCAGTTGCTTTAGCAGTTTTAGCTGATACTGGTTCTTTAAAGTATCCTAATAGCAATGCAGCCACTTTTAGATTAATTGCTGATTTGAAAGAATTAGGTGTAGATGTTGTTGAAATAAATAAATTTTTACAGAGTTATCCTTCATTAGAGTATTTAAAAATGCTTGCTAAAGGTCTAAGAAATATAAAGATGAGTGAGGGTAGAAAAATTGCCTGGCTTACTTTATCAAAAACGGAAATAAATAAACTAGATATAGATGAAAAAGAAATTAATAATCTAGTCAATTATCCAAGAGATATAAGGGGTGTAGAGGTAGGTATTTCTTTTGTAGAAAGAAAAACAGACTTCGTTGATATTAGTTTTAGATCTCATAACTATGTAGATGTAAGTAAAATTGCTCATAAATTCGGTGGTGGAGGTCACCCCCGTGCTTCTGGTGCAAAAGTTGAAGGTGATTTTAAAAAAGTAATAAAAGATGTGATTTCTGAGGTGAAACTTAATGTCTAACAAGTCAGGGATATTGAATGTATTAAAACCCCCCGGGATGACATCATTTGATGTTGTGGGATATATAAAAAAAGTCTTACAGATAAGAAAGTGTGGTCATACAGGAACTTTAGACCCTTCAGCAGCTGGTGTTTTACCAGTATGTTTACATCGAGCTACAAAAATTATCCCCTATTTACCAGAAGGTAAAAAAGAATATATTGCAAAAATAAAGCTGGGAGTATTAACAGATACATTAGACTCTGATGGAGAAGTATTAAAAAGAACTGATAATTGGACTGATTTTAAAGAAACTCAAATAAAAAATGTGGTAAGATCTTTTATAGGAGAGATAAAACAAAAACCACCGATATATTCGGCTGTAAAAGTTAAAGGCAAGAGATTGTATCATTATGCTAGAAATGATGAAAATATTGAAATAGAAGACAGAGATGTTACAATATATAATATAGACATTATTAGTATAGAATTACCTATTATAAAATTAAAAGTAAACTGTTCAAAAGGAACATATATAAGATCATTAGCCCGTGATATTGGTGAAAAATTAGGTACAGTATCTCATTTGAGTAATTTACTTAGAACAGCTTCCGGTCCTTTTAATTTAGAAAATTCTATACAACTTGACCAGATCAATAATGAAAACTTAGATAATTTATTAATCTCAATGGATAGTCCATTTGAATATAGAAAAATGATTGTTAAAGACTATGCATATAAGTATGCTGTTAATGGTACAAAATTAATAGAAAAAAACTTTGATAAATGGCCTGATGATCTTAAAATTGGTGAGAAGGTCTTAATCTACTGTAAAAATGAATTTATTTCAATAAGTGAAATTAAAGAAAAAGAAAACGAAATATATATACAACCACTGAGAGTATTTTTCAATGGAGGTTTAAAATGAATATTATAAAAAGCAATACATTTGATCAATATGAAATATATGAAAATGTAATAGCAATAGGTTCCTTTGATGGAATTCATAAAGGTCATAAAAAAATATTAAATAAAACATTAGAGGTTGCTAAAAATAAAGGGTTAAAAAGCGGTATATTGACTTTTGAACCTCATCCTCAGGAAGTAATTGGTGATGGCAACTCACATTATTATCTAAGTACAAGATCTCAAAAGATAATGACTTTAAATGAGATGAACTTTGATTATTATTTTGAGATGAACTTTTCTGAAGAGTTAGCATTAACTCCTTTTGATGAATTTTTTAAAAAAATAATAGTTAATAATCTTAATACTAAACATATAGTTGTTGGAACTGACTTTAGGTTAGGTCATAAAGGTGATGGAAATATCTCTAAACTAAAAAGATTAGGTAAAGAGTTTGGTATTGAAATAACTGCAGTCACACCTTTAAAAATAGGTGACCATAAAATTTCCAGCAGTATAATACGTGATCTTGTGAAAGCAGGGAAGTTAAAAGAGGTTAAAAAACATTTAGATAATAACTTTATCTTAGAAGGAGAAGTTATTGAAGGTTTCGGTCGAGGTAAAAAATTGGGTATTCCCACAGCCAATATCAAACCTGATATAGAGTATGTTTTACCTCCGGATGGTGTTTATGCTGTATATATATATATCGGTAATAAAAAGTATAAAGGGGTAGCAAATTTCGGTCATAAACCAACATTTGATGATAATAATTTTACTATTGAAGTTCATATACCTGATTTTGAAGGTGATATCTATGGAGAATTTGTTAGATTAGAGTTAATTGAATTTTTGAGAGGTGAAAAGGAGTTCAAGGATGTTGATGAATTAGTCTCTACAATAAAAGATGACATTCTTTACATCAAAGAACTTCTGTGATATAATTTTTCTGTTGGACAACTACCTTAGACTAGGTGAAAGATTCCTCAACTTTTACTTGGTATAGGGCGTATCAATAACTTAGGAGGTGAAAGAATTGATTACTAAAGAAATGAAACAAGAGATTATTGAAAAGTATCAAAGAGATGAAAAAGATACTGGTTCTCCAGAAGTGCAAATTGCTTTATTAACAGAGAGAATTTCTCAGTTAACGGGACATTTAAAAGAACATAAACAAGATCATTCTTCAAGAAGAGGATTACTTAAAATGGTTGGTCAGAGAAGAAAGCTTTTAAGGTATTTACAAAATAAAGATGTTGAAAGATATCGCGAATTAATTTCTAAACTTGGTATTAGAGGTTAATTTAAAATAATTATTTAAAAGAGCGGGTTATGTATGCCCGCTCTTTATTGTAAATATTATTAACTTATAGAAACATAAGGAGGATATAAACGTATGACCTATAATTGGAAAACAGATTTTGCCGGAACAGAAATAGAATTTGAGACCGGTAAATTAGCTAAACAAGCTAACGGTGCAGTTACTGTTAAATACGGAGATTCAAAGGTATTAGTTACTGCAACCATGTCAGGACCAAGAGAGGGTATGAACTATTTCCCTTTAATGGTAAATTATGAAGAAAGAATTTATTCAATAGGTAAAATTCCAGGAAGTGTTAATCGTAGAGAAGGTAGACCGAGAGATTTTGCCACATTGTCTGCGAGATTGATCGATAGACCATTAAGACCGCTTTTTCCAGATGGTATGAGACATGATGTTCAGGTTATTGCAACAATACTTTCAGTTGATGGAGATCATGAACCAGATATTATTGCAATGAATGGTGCTTCAGCTGCTTTAACTTTGTCTGATATACCTTTTGATGGACCAATAGGTGGAGTTAAGGTTGGATTAGTTGATGATGAGTTAGTCATAAATCCAAATGAAGAACAAAGAGAAAATTCCAAACTTGATTTAACTGTTGCTGGTACAGAAGATGCTGTATTGATGGTTGAAGCAGGTGCAGATGAAGTAAGTGAAGATATTATGCTTGAAGCTATTGATAAAGCACACCAAGAAATCAAAAAGATTGTAGAAGCTCAAAAAGAAATGAGAAAAGAAGCTGGAAAAGAAAAACAAGTGATAGATCTAGTAAATGATGTAGATAACGATATTGAAAATCTTGTTCGCAATTATGCTTCTGAGAAATTAAAAGAAGCTATTGATACAGTAGATAAATTAAAAAGGCAAGAATTGATTGATCAACTAAAAGAAGAAACATTTGAATATCTGGAAGGTCAGTTAGATGATTTTGAAGATAGGCAAAATGAGTACAAGAAAATGTTAGGTACTGTATTTGATACATTAACTAAAGAAAAAGTTAGAGAAATGATCTTAAAAGAGAAAAAACGTCCCGATGGCAGAGAATATGATGAAATCAGGCCAATCTGGGGAGAAGTAAGCGCCTTGCCAAGAACCCACGGTTCAGCTGTCTTTACAAGGGGTGAAACACAGGTACTAAGCGTAGTTACATTAGGTGCTAGTAGTGATGAAAAAACAATGTTTGGGCTTGGAGAAGATCAAACTAAACGTTTTATGCATCATTATAATTTCCCTCCATATAGTGTTGGGGAAACTAACTTCTTAAGATCACCTGGAAGAAGAGAGATCGGGCACGGTCATTTAGGTGAAAGAGCATTAAAACCTATGATTCCAACAAAAGAAGAATTTCCTTATACAATTAGGATTGTATCTGAAGTATTAGAATCAAATGGTTCTTCTTCACAAGCAAGTATTTGTGGCAGTTCAATGGCTTTAATGGATGCTGGGGTAAATATTAAAAATCCTGTATCCGGTATAGCAATGGGACTTATTAAAGAAGGCGAAGATTATGCAATTCTTTCCGATATTCAGGGAATGGAAGACCATTATGGAGATATGGATTTTAAAGTAGCAGGAACTCCAAATGGTATAACTGCATTACAGATGGATATAAAAGTAACCGGTTTGTCACAAGAGTTACTTAAAAAAGCTTTAAATAAAGCTAAAAAAGGCCGATTACACATTTTAGATAAAATGCTTGAAGTAATAGATGGGCCAAGAGAAAATCTATCAGAATATGCACCATTAATTATGACTATGAACATTAATCCAGATAAGATAAGATTTGTTATTGGCCCCGGTGGAAAAATGATCAATAAAATCATTGATGAAACTGATGCAAGTATAGATATTGAAGATGATGGAACTATCTTTATAATGGCTGATACTCAAGAAAAGGGATTAAGAGCAAAAGAAATGATAGAAGATCTAACTAGAGAAGTTGAAGTTGGAGAAGTATATAAGGGCAAAGTAGTTAAGATAATGAACTTCGGTGCTTTTGTAGAAATCTTACCTGGTAAAGAAGGTTTAGTTCATATTTCTAAGATTGCTGATAGACATATTGATGAAGTCACTGATGTATTAAGCGAAGGTGACGAGATAAAGGTTAAAGTAATTAAGATTGATGATAAAGACCGTATTAACCTTTCAATGAAAGATGTTGAAGAAGACGAATAATTTAAGTACAATGAAAAATAAAAGACAAGTATAAAAATCCACCTCAAATAAGCTCCTGCTTAAATTAATTTTTAAGCCGGAGATAAATTGAGGTTGTTTTTTTAATATATAATTTTTAAGGAGAGTAAAAATGAAAATAGGTAGGCATTTATCAATTAGTGGTGGTATAGATAAAGCAGTAGAAGAGACTCAAAGAATTAACGCTAATTCATTACAAATATTTACTAAATCACCAAGGAGTTGGAAGCAAAAATCTATTAGTGATTCAGAAATAGAGAGCACAAAAGAAAATATAAACAAGTTTGATATTAAAGGTTTTGTTGTCCACTCTTCATATCTAGTAAATCTTGCTACTCCTAAAAAAGATTTATATAACAAGTCCTTAAAAGAAATCATTAATGATTATAAACAAGCTAATTTATTGGGTGCTGATTACTATGTGTTTCATCCCGGTAATTTTGTAAGTTCAACAAAAAATGAAGGTATAAAGAGAATTATTAAAGGGATAGATGATATACTCAAAAAAGTTAAAAACCCCAAGACAAAACTATTAATTGAAAACACTGCTGGGGCAGGCACAGAAATTGGTAGTACAATCAGTGAGTTAGCAGAAATATTAAACAGTATAAATAATTTTGACCAGCTAGGAGTATGTCTTGACTTATGTCACCTATTTGCTGCAGGTTATAAGATAAACTCTAAAAAAGGTATTGATGATTTAATTGAAGAAGTAAATAATAAGATAGGATTAGATAACTTGAAATTAATTCATCTTAATGATTCTAAATTTGAAATTGATACAAATAAAGATAGACATGAACATATTGGACAAGGGAAAATTGGTATAGAGAACTTTAAATACATAGTAAATCACAAAAAATTAGCAAAAAAACTTTTCATAATAGAAACTCCGCCATTTGATGGTGAAGATCAAGATATTCAAACAATACTTAAACTAAAAGGTGAATAATTTGAAAGTAGAAAATATTATTGATAATAGCAATAAAAAATATATGAGAGATGAAATTAAGAGTTCCTCTGGAAATGAAGTGTTTTTTCTATTGAAAATTGATTTTGAAAAAAAAGCAGTACAAGACATAGAAGTACTGTCAAGAGGTAACAAAAGTATGGCACCTGCAATAATTAACTCTCTACCTAAAAATTCTATGGTTTTACACAATCATCCTTCAGGTGATACAACTCCATCAGGTGCAGATATTAGGGTAGCCTCAGAAATTGGAAACAAAGGGATTGGTTTTGCAATCTCTGATAATGATTTTAATGAAATATATGTATTAGTTAAGCCTAAAGCATTAGGTGAAGTAAAGGAAATAAACAAAAAGGAAATTTTAAACTACTTTAAGGATGACGGTCCTTTATCAAGTAGGATGAAGGATTTTGAATATAGAAATGAACAGCTTGAAATAGCTGAAAGTATTGTTGATAACTATAATAATGCCCAAACAACATTAATAGAAGCTGGAACTGGAATTGGAAAGTCTTTTGCATATTTAATTCCTTCACTTTATTGGGCAGTAAAAAACGATCAAACTGTTGTCATTTCAACTAATACAATTAACTTACAGCAGCAGATCATAGATAAAGATGTGAAGTTTTTAAAAAAAGTACTTCCCTTTAAATTTAAAGCTGAATTTGCAATAGGTCGTGGTAACTATCTTTGTATAAGAAAATTAAAAAACATTAGCAATAATTATAACAACATTGATGATCAAGGAAGTTTTAACAAACTATTAGATTGGGTAAAAAAAACAAAGACTGGAGTAAAGGGAGAAATCAAATTTAATCTTAAAAGATCAGTATGGGATGAGGTTTCATCAGACAGTGACTACTGTATTGGCAGTTTATGTCCCTATTATGATGACTGCTATTTTATGAAAGCTCGTAATAAACTGTTTAATGCTGATTTAATTGTTGTAAATCACTATTTACTTCTTTCGGATGCTTTAATTAAAAGCTCTGGTTATTCTACTTTACCAAAGTATAATAGTTTGATTATTGATGAAGCTCATAACTTTCATGATGTTGCAACCTATCATTTAGGAAAAACCACTTCATATAATTTAAATCAACAGATCCTAAAAAAACTCTATGACAAGAAGTTCTCAATAATTCCTAGAGTTAGAAACAAGGTTAGTGATTTTAATTTAGATAATAAAAAGGATATCTATCAATTAATAGATCAAAAAATAATACCGACCATTCAAAAGTTAGAAGAAAATAACAAAGAATACTTTAGTAAGTTAGATGAGTTTTTTAAGTCATTCGATTTAAGCAGTATAATTTTATCAGAAGAAATTAAAGAAAAACAAAGGTATAAGACTTTAAATGAGATAGGTTTTAACTATCATAAAAACTTTGACTCACTATTAATTTATCTAAAAAATTTAATTAATCAGTTAAAAATAATAGATGATTATGATAAAATAGAAGCTGAATTACTTGAACTTAAACAAAACTTGAACACTGTTAATGAACTTGCTTTTAATCTCTTGTTTAATTTAGAATCTACAGATGACGATTATGTTTTTTGGCTTGAAAATTATAATTATAATGACAGATATGTAAGTCATATGAGTGCACTTTTAAATGTCGATGGTCACTTGCCGGAAATACTTTGGAATAATCTTAGAAATGTACTTTTAACATCTGCAACTTTAACAGTAAATGATTCTTTTAACTATTTTACAGATGCATTAGGTATAAAAGATCAAAATGAGATAATAGTTAAATCTCCTTTTAATTATCAAAAACAAAGCAGACTAATAATTCCTAATGATATATACTCACCTTCAAATAATGCTTTCACAGCACAAATCGCTGATGATTTAGCTGATATTTTAAAAACCTTTAATGGTTCTACAATGGTCTTGTTTACCTCATACCGGATGTTAGATAATGTTTATAAAAAGATTAATTATAAATTAGAAGAAGATAATATTAATATTCTATCTCAAAGTAAATATTCTAGAAAATATATAATGGATAAGTTCAAAGCAGGTAAAAATCAAATAATATTTGGCACTCAAAGTTTTTGGGAAGGTGTTGATATTGTTGGAAAAGACCTTAAATATCTAATTATTATGAAACTACCTTTTCCTGTTCCAAATGATCCAGTAAATGCGGCTCGCGTTAATTTGATGAAACAAGAAGGAAAAAACTACTTTTTTGAGTATTTTATACCAAAAGCAGTAATTAAGTTCAAACAGGGTTTTGGAAGATTGATTAGATCAAAAACAGATAAGGGAATCGTAATATGTATGGATAATAGATTAATTACAAAAAATTATGGTCAAGTTTTCTTAAATTCAATACCTGACAACTGTCCAGTAATAAAGATGAATTTAAGACGGGTAATTGACTATGTGGTTGGAGAGGATTAACTATGAAAAACCAAATTAAAATACCAATATTTTTAATAATAATATTACTATTATTTACGATAGATGGATTAGCTCAACCTCGTTTTACATTAATATATGTAGTACAAAATGGGGATACAATTTATGATATCGCAAATGAATATAATACTACAGTAAGTAATATTTTACAAAACAACAATATTGATAATGCTTCCAAAATTAATATAGGTGATGAACTTATAATACAAAAGGAAAAAGAAAAACAAGAAAAAAAACCAAAATTAGACTATAAATTATCCCTAAATAGCAGTAATCAAGAAAACTTCAAATTAGATGTTGGCCGCAATTATTCTGTAAGGTATAATCCTGAACAACCACTGCCGGAAGTAGATATACCTCCAGATAAAATAATTAAATACTATGTTGATTCCGGTGATACACTTTATGACCTTGCTGAAAGTTTTAATACATCAGTTGGAGTTATCATGGCCTTAAATAGTATGGAACACTCTATTATTAGAAGTGGTGATAGAATAAATATTCCAATAAATAATCTTACTAAAAGACAGGTCTTGGCAAAAACTCTATCTGAGAATGATATTGAAATAATTGCTAAAACTATTCACGGTGAAGCACGTGGTGAACCATATATGGGTCAAGTTGCAGTAGGAGCAGTAATAATTAATAGAGTCATAAGTAATGAGTTCCCTGATAATATAAGAGGAGTAGTATATCAAAGTAATCAATTTACAGCAGTTAGTGATGGTCAGATTAACTATACACCTAATAATACGGCATATAGAGCAGCCCGTGAAGCATTAAATGGTGTAGACCCTACAATGGGCTCGTTGTATTACTATAACCCCAAAACAGCCCAAAATAAGAGTTGGTTTCAGACCAGAAAATTTGTTGTAAGTATAGGTGAACATATATTTGCTAAATAAAGGAGGATATCTAATTGGAAATCAAAGTAAAGAGAATGGGTGAGGATGTTAAGTTGCCAAAATATCAACATCTTGGTGAAGACTGTGGAATGGACTTAATGTCCCGTTATGAATATACATTAAAACCCGGGGAGTACAAATTAATCAAAACCGGACTTAAACTAGCTATTCCAGAAGGGTTTGGTGGTTTTGTTTATCCTAGAAGTGGTTTAGCTTTAAAAGAAGGAATTACAGTTTTAAATGCAGATGGTGTTATCGATCCTGGTTATCGAGGAGAAGTTGGAGTAATATTAATTAATCACAGTAATAAAGAATTTAAAATAAATAAACACGATAGAATTGCCCAATTAATCATACACCGCACCTTTAATATTGAATGGAAAGAAGTGGATTCTTTAAGAGATAGTAATCGAAGTGATGGTGGTTTTGGTCATACGGGTAAAAAATAAGGAGGGGAAAAAGCATGGAAAGCAAAGTAAAAGATTTATCATTAGCTCCAGAAGGAAAACGTAAAATAAATTGGATTAAAGATAAAATGGTTGTATTAAATAGAATTAAAAAGGAATATAAAGATGACAAACCCTTTAAAGGTAAAACAGTATCAATTTGTTTACACCTTGAAGCCAAAACTGCATATATGGCAATAATTCTAAAAGAGTTAGGTGCAGATGTATACATAACAGGAAGTAATCCGCTATCAACTCAAGATGATGTGGCAGCTGCACTTACTGAATATGGAGTAACTGTTTACAGCTGGCACGGAGAAACAAAAAAAGAGTATGAAAATTCATTAAATAAGGTACTTGAAGTAGAACCTGATCTCATAATTGATGATGGTGGAGACCTTGTAAGTAAGATCCATGATGAAAAGCCAGAATTAATTAATAAGTTGATCGGTGGAGCAGAAGAAACCACTACTGGTGTGATAAGGCTTAAATCATTAGATAATAAAAATCTATTGAAGTTTCCGATGATATCTGTTAATGATGCTCAAGCAAAATTTCTATTTGATAACAGATATGGAACAGGACAATCTGTTTGGGATGCAATCATGAGAAATACCAATCTAGTAATTGCAGGAAAGGACATTGTAGTTGCTGGATACGGATGGTGTGGTAAAGGGGTTGCTAAACGAGCAGAAGGATTAGGTGGAAGAGTAATTGTTACAGAAGTAGACCCATTTAAAGCTTTAGAGGCTAAAATGGATGGATATAGAGTAATGACAATGAAAGAAGCTGCAAAGATTGGTGATATTTTTGTTACCTTAACAGGTTGCAAAAATGTAATCAATAAAGAACATTTTAAAGTTATGAAAGATGGAGCAATATTAGCTAATGCCGGCCACTTTAATGTTGAGGTAAATGTATCAGATCTTGAAGAAGTTTCAGATACAAAAAATGATGTTAGAGATAATATTGAAGGTTATGAAATTGAAGATAAAACACTCTATTTGCTGGCAGAAGGAAGATTAGTTAATCTTGCTGCAGGAGATGGACATCCTGCAGAAATAATGGACATGAGTTTTGGGCTGCAGGTTTTATCACTACTTTATTTAACAGAAAATGATCTATTACCAGGACTGTATAACGTACCAGAAAAAATTGATGAAAAAGTTGCTCAGTATCGATTGAATGCTGATGGAATAGAAATAGATAAATTAAGTGCTGAACAAAAACAGTATTTAGAAAACTGGAAAGTATAGGTGAAAAGATGTTAAAGATTAAAGTTCCGGCAACTTCTGCAAACTTAGGGCCAGGCTATGACACATTCGGTTTGGCTCTTAATTTATTTAATGAATATGTTTTTAAATTAAATAATTCTGATCAGTTCGATTTATCTATTAAAGATAACAGTAATAAAGATTATCATATTAAAAATGAAGATAATTTAATAATAAAGACTGTAAACTATCTTGATAATATTTATAAAGAGAAAATAGACCTAAATAGATTAAAAATAGATGTTAAGCTTAACTATCCTTTAGATAGAGGGTTAGGAAGTTCTGCAAATGCTATTATTGCAACATTATCTGGATTAAATATTATTTATGATCTAAATCTAAAAAAACAAGAAATTTTAGATCATGCTCTAAAATTAGAAGGCCATCCAGATAATATAACGCCGGCATTTATTGGTGGGTTTACAGTAAGCCAAAATATCGATGAAAAGGTAGTTTATAAAAAGTTTAGTATATCAAATGAGTTTAATATGCTATTATTCATACCAGATATTAAAATTAAAACAAAGATGGCTCGTAAAGTTATTGATAATAATATACCGATTACAAAAGTATCTAAAAATATTGCTAATGCTTCAATCCTTACAGCGGGCATAGTTAAAAACGATATTAAATTAATAAAAAAAGGATCTAATGATCATATTCACCAATACAAAAGATTAAGCTTAAATAAAGATCTTAAGTTGTTATTTAAAAATATTATAAAAAAAACAGATCTTCCTATTTTTTTAAGTGGAAGTGGACCTACTATAATTTTGATTTCAAACAAAAATATTACTAATATAAAAGAAATTGTAAAAAAAGAAGCAAAAAAAATAGGAATTGTTAACTATTTAATAGAAACCAAGCCCAATAATAAGGGTATAATAATAGAAAATGGTGATAATAATGTGGAAAGGTTTAATTAATAAATACAGAGATTTTTTACCTGTAACAAAAAATCAAAAAATAGTAAGTTTAAATGAAGGTAATACACCTTTAATAAAAGCTGATTGGCTTAGTAATAAATATGGATTTGATCTATACCTAAAGTTTGAAGGAGCAAATCCTACTGGTTCATTTAAAGATAGGGGTATGACTTTAGCTGTAACAAAAGCTCTTGAAATCAACAGCAAAGCTATTATCTGTGCATCAACAGGAAACACTTCTGCTTCAGCAGCAGCATTTGGTGCAAGGAGTGGATTAAAAACTCTTGTAGTTGTTCCTAATTCAAAAATTGCGAAGGGCAAATTATCTCAAGCTCTAATCTATGGAGCACAGATTATACCGATTAAAGGCAACTTTGATAAAGCACTAGAAATTGTTAGGATGTTAACTGAAAAATATTCATTTACTTTAGTTAATTCATTAAATCCCTTTCGAATTGAAGGACAAAAAACGGCAGCATTTGAAGTTGCTGACCAACTAGATAAAAGCAATTTAGATATTTTAGCTTTACCGGTCGGAAATGCAGGTAATATTACTGCATATTGGAAAGGTTTTAAGGAATATAACAAAA
Source organism: Bacillota bacterium (assembly GCA_051745185.1). Classification (GTDB taxonomy): domain Bacteria; phylum Bacillota; class Halanaerobiia; order Halanaerobiales; family M55B127; genus M55B127. The sequence goes on along the minus strand of JBNJDV010000003.1, from coordinate 763 downwards.
AGGGTTTTATTGATTATTTGCCTAAAATGTATGGTTTTCAAGCCGAAGGTTCTGCTGCAATGGTTGAAGATAAGGTGATTGAAAATCCGGAAACTATTGCAACTGCAATTAGAATCGGAAATCCGGTCAATAGAAAAAAGGCTAATCTTGCTGTAAAAGAATCAAACGGAATATTTAGTTCATTGACTGATCAAAAAATTAAACGAGCCCATTATTTATTATCATCAAAAGAGGGTGTATTTGTAGAACCTGCTTCAGCAACTCCAGTAGCAGGGTTGATAAAGCTAGCAGAACAAAATCCTCAATTAATAAAAGGCAAAAGAATTGTAGCTGTATTAACAGGTAATGGATTAAAAGATCAAGAATTTGTTTTAGATAATTATGAAATACCAAATTCAGTAGAGGGTAACATAACAAGTGTTGTAAACATATTAAGCCTGTAAATAAAAAGGACATTATCTAATTTTAAAGAATTATATAATTAACTAGATAAGGCCCCAAGGGGGTGTTTAATTGAAAATATTCAACTTTAAATTCCTAAATGATTGGAGAGCTAAGTTTTACTATATACCAGTAACATACAGTATATATGCCCTTCTTTTAGCAGTGGTTGTTTTAATTTTAGAAAAAAATTATCAGTCATATTTAATTCGTATTTTACCTGCTTTATTTTTTACTTCCTTTGAGATTACAAAAACAATACTTTCAACCATAGCTGGTTCTCTTTTATCAATTGTTACAATCTCATTTTCTATCATAATGG
>JBNJDV010000002.1:0-82690 GCA_051745185.1 Bacillota bacterium | reverse complement strand
TAATGAATCTTTAACATTAAAAGAGTTGAGTTTTTTATTATGGGCTACTCAAGGAGTTAGAGATGACCATATAAGATTAAGAACAGTACCTTCAGGAGGAGCAGTCCATCCATTTGAGACCTATATATATCTTAACAGAGTTGATGGCATTAAACCCGGTTTATATCGATATATACCTGGGGAACATGCTTTACTATTTATAAGAATTGTTAAAAATTCCAAAAGTGAAATAATCAAAGCAGCAAACAAGCAAAAATTTGTCGGAGAAGCTGCAGTGGTTTTTATGTGGACTGTAATACCCAAACGAGGTGAATGGAAGTATGGAATACTTGCTCATAAGTTGGCTGCAATAGATGTTGGACATCTCTGCCAAAATTTATATTTGGCTACAGAGGCAATTAATGCTGGTATGTGTGCAGTAGATGCTTATGACCAAAAAACAGCTGACAGGTTTTTGGAAGTTGATGGAAATGAAGAGTTTGTGATTTATATGGCTCCTGTTGGTAGGTATGATGAATAGGTTTGAATTTATTTTGAAACTATAAAGTCTGGAGGAGATGAAATGAAAAAAAGTAAACCTAAGTTAACTTTGTTTAAGTATTTAAATCTTTTTTCTCTAGTATTAGTACTTTTCATAAACTTTCTTGCAAACTATTTACCTATTAATGGTTATAACACAGGAGAACTATCAGATTTATATCCTAATTTATTTGTACCTGCAGGTATAACTTTTTCCATTTGGGGTCTAATTTATTTATTATTAACAATATTTATAGTTTTTCAATTTATACCAATGGGAGAAAATGAGCTTCTTAAGAAGAGTATAATACAAAAAATAGGATATTTGTTTTTTCTATCTTCATTAGCAAATGCTGGCTGGATTTTAATGTGGCATTATTTATATGTCTTTTTATCATTATTAGTTATGATATCTCTATTGTTAATATTGATTAAAATATATAACAATTTAAATATTGGTATCAAGGAATATAACAAAAAGATATACACGATATTTATTATGCCTTTTAGCATCTATCTTGGTTGGATAACAGTAGCAACTATAGCCAATTTTACAGCCTTTTTAGTAGATATCAATTGGAATGGATTTGGCTTAAGTAATATTTTCTGGACAGTTGCTGTAATAATTGTTGGCTTAATCATTACGTTATATACTTTACTGAAAAGAAAAGATATAGCATATAGTCTTGTAGTTGTCTGGGCTTACTTCGGAATTATTATAAAAAGATACTTTCAAGATCCAGATCCCATTATGATAATAGTGTATGCAGCAAGTGTAAGTATAGTATTGATTTTAATTTCAATTGCAAACACACTTGCTAGAAAGACATAATAAAAAGGAGAATATATATGTCTACTCATAATCATAAAGATCATGAGCACCATCATCATCCAGATAGTTACAATAATATTAAAGTTGCCTTTATATTAAATATATTATTTACTATAATAGAAATTGTTGGTGGATTATGGACTAATAGTGTTGCGATTTTATCGGATGCGGTTCATGATTTAGGAGATAGTATATCATTGGGACTATCCTGGTATTTAGAGAAGTATTCTAAAAGAAAACCGGACCATACCTATAGTTTTGGTTATGCGAGATTTTCACTTTTAAGTGCTTTTTTTAATAGTTTAATATTAATTTTGGGTTCTTTCTTTGTTTTGATGAGAGCGATTCCAAGGTTGTTAAGTCCTGAACCAATAAATGCTGCTGGTGTCTTAATTTTTGCAGTATTTGGAATTCTAGTAAATGGTATTGCAGCATATAAGTTAAGTAAAGGTAATTCTATAAATGAAGAAGTAATAACCTTTCATTTTCTAGAAGATGTATTTGGTTGGGTGTCTATTTTCATAGTTGGAATAATTTATATGTTTAAAGAAATTCCAATTCTTGACCCGATTTTATCAATAATAATAACTGCATATATTTTGTATAATGTGTTTAAGAACTTTAAAAAAATATTAAAAATATTTCTTCAAGCAGTGCCGGGTGATATATCAATTCAGGAAATCGAAAAAATTATATTAGAAAATATAGATTTAGCTGCTATTCATCATACTCATTTATGGAGTTTAGATGGAGAAAATAATTTATTAAGTACTCATATTGTTGTTGAAGATAATTATGATAATAATGAAATAAATCAAATAAAAGAAGAAATAAGAAATCTTTTAAAAAATTATGATATTAACCATGTTACTATAGAGGTAGATTACAGAAGTGAAGTTTGTGATGATGAAGAATGCAATTTTTTGAACGTCAATAATTAAAAACTATTCGGGGGAGATATTGTGAATAAAAGCCGACTAAAAGGATACCTATTTAGATTTGCAGTTGTTCATACAGTAATATATATAATAACTGGGTTAATATTTCAAAATTACCTGAACTTTGATCCCCAGTTTACTTCTTCTGTGTTATATAATAATTTCAGAGAGGTTGATTCCTTTATTATTAGTTTTGCTCCCGTTTTCCAATTAGGTAGAGGATTATTTATTGGTTTAGTTATTTATCCTGTTTATGGAAGTATTGTTAAAAGCAAGTATAACTGGCTTAAATTATTTGCTTTACTATGGGGCTTAACTTTAATTGGAGCAGTAGCAGCAACACCTGGTTCAATTGAAGGATTTATTTATACCCAAATACCTGTAATTGAACATTTAGTTAGTTTACCAGAAGTAACTTTACAAATATTTTTATTTTCAATAATTTTTGTTAACTGGGATAAAAGAAGTATTAAAAAAACAAATGAAATACCTGATATGATAGATAAGGAGAGTGAATGATTTTATGGAATACTTTAAAAAAATAATTGGTGACAGAATATATCTATCCCCAGTTAATAAAGAAGACTATAAAAAGTATACTGAATGGATCAATAACCTTGAAGTATCTATTAACTTAGGGAATGCACATGAAATTTATACAATAGATAAAGAAAAAGAAGCATTGGAAGAAATTTCAAAGAATAGTTTTGCAATAATAGTAAAAAAGGAAAATAAATTGATCGGAAACTGTGGATTATTTAATATAGATCAGGTAAATCAAAATGCTGAGTTAGGTATTTTTATTGGAGAAAAGGATTATTGGAATCAAGGGTATGGAACAGAAGCATTAAAACTTCTTTTAGATTATGGATTTAATTTACTGAATCTATATAACATAATGTTAAAGGTTTATTCTTATAATAAAAGAGCAATAAAATGTTATAAAAAAATAGGTTTTAAAGAAATTGGCCGAAGGCGTAAATCTAGAGTAATTGGTGGTAAAAAATATGATGAAGTTTTTATGGATATTTTATCAGGAGACTTTAATGAGGGAAATATCAGTGTTTAAAAATAAAAAATTTTTAAAATTTTGGTCTAAAATTATTTGTTTAAGTATCTTAATGTTAATATTATTCTTAATTAGTCCAAGATATGTTTTGGCAGAACATATAGTTGACTTTTCCGGAATTGAAAGTAAATTAGAGGTTGAAGTTAACGATGGTAATATATATGGTAATATTACATACCCTAAGATTCATGATATTAATACTCCTGTAATAATTATTATTTCTGATTTAGGTAATATTGATAGAAATGGGAATATATCTAATATTGCTGAAAAAAATTATTATAAAAATTTAGCCTATCAACTATCAAACAATGGTTTTATTACTATTAGATATGATAAAAGAGGTATAGGTGAAAGCAGTAATTTAGTTAGTAATAAGACTCCTACAATTAGTCAGCACAAAGATGATTTAAGTAATTTACTAAATTATATTAAAAAAAAGATGGGTAGAAATGATAATAAAATATTTTTATTAGGACATGGTGAAGGTGGTTTAATTGTTAGTTTAACAGCACAGCAAAAGGAGTTTGCCGGTCTGATTTTATATTCATTTCAAGCAATAGAACAAGTGGATATAATAAAAGAAAGATTATTAGAGGAAGGCGATAATTTATATAATAAAGGGATATTGGAAGATAAAGATGTTTTGGTAGAGATATTTAATGATTTATTATGGTCAATTGAAAACGACAAAGAATTTGTAATAAATAATGAAAATATTCCTCAAAGATATAAAAATTTATTTTTAAGTCTCTACTTTCAAAGAGAGTTTAGCAAGGAACTTTTAAACTTAGATCCAATAAATTTAATTGAAAATCAAAACTCTCCAGTGTTTATAGTCAATGGTAAAAAAGATGATAGATTGACTAAAAAAGGAATTAACAAATTGCAGGATTATAATAATAAAGAAAAAATAGTGCATTATTATTTAGATAGTTTAGGAAATTTATTATTAAATGAGAATGGTTTAATTGACAGTAAAGTTTTAGATTTAACTTTGAAATTTATTAACAAAAATAATTAAAAGGGGTGAGAAAATGAAAAATTTAATGGTTTTTTTAATACTGATTATTGTACTAGCAACTTTTTTAGCAATTACAAATCCTAATCAAGAGGAATTTATTAGCTGGGGTGTAGAACAACTACAGGCAGATTCAGAAACTGAGTTAGAAAAAATATTAGAAGGAACAATAGGTGAACAGGTTTTACGAGCAAAAACATCGAGAACAAACTATGTAATTTTTAGTATTTTCAGTGTAGAGAATGCTGGAGAAAGTGCAAAGTATTTGGGTATAGTAAATCAATTTTTCAAATTAGGAGATAATTAATAATAGCATTTAAAGAATTATATCAACAATGATGTTAAAGAGCTTTTTCGCTTGATTTAAGGAGAGTGATTTTATGTCAGTTTTTAAAGCCTATGATATTAGAGGTGTTTACAATAAAGATTTTGATAAATATACGGCATATAAAATCGGATATTATTTACCTAATATTGTAAAAAGTGAAAATGCATTAATTGGTTATGATATTAGAAAATCGTCCCCAGAGATATTTGAGTATTTAGCACAAGGATTAATTGATAGAGGAATTGAAGTGTTTTCAATGGGATTAGCTTCAACTCCAGCTGTATATTTTAATACTGCTGATGGTGATTTTGATCTTTCAATTCAAATTACGGCATCACATAATAGTAAAGAATATAATGGTATGAAAGTTTCTAAAAGAAATTCACTTCCTGTAGGTTATGACACAGGTTTAGGCCAATTAGAAGAATTAGTTAATAAATCTGATATTCCAAATGGAGATATAATTATTAAAGATGCCGACAGTAAAGTCAACAAATATCACGGTCAGTTTAAGTATTTAAGTTTTCTAAAAAGGCACAAACCAAATATAGACAATTTAGATGTGATAGTTGACGCCTCAAATGGTATGGCTTCTTTGTTTTTAAAAGAGATATTTGGAGATAATGTTAATTATATCAATGAAAAGATGGATGGAAATTTTCCAGGACATGATCCAAATCCTATGAATGAAGATAACCTAAGAGAAATAAAAAGTTTAATTACTAAGAAAAACTATGATGTAGGAGTTGTATATGATGGTGATGGTGATCGTGTTATATTTTTAGATGAAAATGCCAACTTTATATCTCCTGATTTAATAACAGCAATTTTAGCTGAATACTTTTTAAAAGATAGAGATGATCAATATGTTCTTTATGATATTAGAACTTCTTGGTCTGTTAAGGAAAAAATCGAGAGTTTAGGTGGTAAACCATATATGTGGAAGGTTGGCCATGCTTTTGCTAAACTAAAAATGAGAGAATTGGATGCTGTTGTAGGTGGTGAACTTGCTGGACATTATTATTTCAGGGATTTTTATTACTGTGATTCTGGTCTGCTAACCTCATTTATAGTCTTAAATGTTGTAAATCAGTATAAGGTTAAAGAAAACAAAAATATATCTAAACTTATAAGTGACATTAACAAATATGAAGGTTCTGGAGAAATTAACTTTAAGATTGATAATAAAAAGGAAGTAATGGATTATATAGTTGAATATTTTAAAGACAAAGAAGACCCCAAAAATATATATGACTTTGATGGGTATAGACTTGAATTCAATGAATGGTGGTTTAATATTCGCCCATCTAACACAGAACCTTATTTAAGATTGGTAGTAGAAGCTGAAAATGAGAAGTTATTAACTGAAAAAGTTGAGTTGTTAAAAAAATTAATAAATTCCCAATAGGTTACCTGCCATAAATATTATGGCTATAAAAATTACTGCTTTAACCATTTTTTCACCATTTTTGACTGCTAAACTTGTACCAATCCATGCTCCCAAACCATTACCTGTTGCTAGAATCAAACCAGTAATCAGCTCTATTTTTCCATTAATTATAAATATTAATAATGATGGTATAAGATACATTGCAACCACAAATACTTTTATACTTGAAATTTTAACTAAATCACTACCAGTTAAAAATGCTAAAGCAGTTATTATTAAAAACCCAACACCTGCCTGAATAAAGCCTCCATACAGTCCTATAAAGAAAAATATTATATAACCAAGAGTTCTATTAAAACTATGGTCCATATTTTTAAATCTTTTATTTTTCATTAATTTTTTCTGAGGATTAAAGATAATAATTATCAGCATTAAAATCATAACTATTGCCAAAACGGTATTAAAAACACTGTCAGGGACATTTATGGCAATATTCGACCCTATGATTGCTCCAACTATGGCTGGCAAACCTAACTTAAAACTTAATTTAAAGTTACCATATCCTTTTTTCTTAAAATTTGAAACAGCTATAATGTCCTGTATAATAATAGCTATTCTATTTGTACCATTAGCAACAGCAGAAGGATATCCAAGAGTTATTAAAAGTGGTAAAGATAACAATGATCCTCCTCCTGCGACAGAGTTGATAAAACCTGCTGCAGTTCCAGTTACTAAAATTAATAATATATTTAATACATCCATTTAAATCACCCTAAAACTACTATATTTAATGTTTTAACCACTTTATTATAACATATAGTTACTATTAGTCATTAAAGTATTTTACAATTTATAAAAATCTTTTTTATTGAATAAATAACAATCATATATTATAATAATGTTAAAATATGGATAAGAAAAGAGGAACTTTTATATGGCATATATTTCGATTTTAATATTTACATATTTTCTAGCAATACCTATAACTATATTTGTAGGAATAGATGCCTATAATAGAAAAAACAGGTGGGTCATTTGGTCAATAGGAGTATTAATATCCTGGCCTCTAGTATTACCGCTGTATTTTTCTTTAAGAAATCTAAAAAAGGGAGAAACAAGAGAAGGTGGATTGATCTGGAATATTATTAAAAATTATATATTAATTTATTCTACAAATATTTTTTTGGTAATTTTATTAATATTAATTTTACCTCAAAATATGGGTTATCTAAGTAATGAAATATTTATAACTGAAATTGCTGGATATAATATATCATTGACATTTATATACTACATAATATTTATTGTTTGGTTAATTCCCTCACTGTTATTTTTATTAATTGGTTCGTTTTTTAAAGACAATTATCTAAAGATTGAAGGACCAACCGGTAAACTTAAAGATAGTGAAATAAAAAAACGCAAAGAAATCAATAAAAAGTTAAATGAATTTTATAAAAAAAGAGAAAAGGAAAATAAATAATTGCAAGGTTTGGCATGTTTGCAATAATTATTTAATCATTATATACTAAAAAAACGAATAGACAAATTAATAGAAATTATTTTGGGAGGAAGTATAATGGGTAAGGATAGTTTTTGGGAAGAACGTGAAGAAATTAATTCTAAAATATTTGAATCTGATAACCTAGAAATTAAAAGGTTTTTTAACCTTGACACAAATGTATATAAAGATAAAAAATTAGATTCAAAAACAAAAGAAATGCTAGGATTAGTAGCATCAATGGTCTTAAGATGTGATGATTGTATAAGATATCATATTGACCAATGTTATAAAAATGGGGTAACTAAAGAAGAGTTTTATGAAGTATTTAGTGTGGGATTAGTAGTAGGCGGTTCGATAGTGATTCCACATTTAAGAAGAGCTGTAAAAAGATTAGAAGAGCTTTTTAATGACTAGGAGGATAATAAATGATTGAATTTGAATCAATAGGAGAAATAATTTCTCCATACAAAGATATAGACAACATTCCACGACAACCAGATATTGAAGCCGAAGGTGAATTCTATTTAGAGATAAAACCGGAATATAAAGAAGCAATTAAAGGAATTGAAAAGTATGATTACTTAATAGTGTTGTTTTATCTAGATAAACTTAAAGATGGTAAGTTGGATTTAATAATTAACCCAACTTATTCTACTAGTAATAAAAAGAGAGGACTTTTTTCTACTAGGACTCCAAATAGACCGAATAAAATTGGTTTAAGTACAGTAGGTATAAAATATGTTAAAGATAATAAAATATATATTACAGGTATAGATGCAGTTAACAAAACACCAATTATAGACATTAAACCATATTATAGATCACTAGATAGTAAAGATAAATTTTATAATTATAATAAAGAAGAAATAATAATTTATACCGATGGAGCTTGTTATAACAACCCAGGTCCCGGTGCCTATGCTGCTATAATATTAGAAGAAGATAAAGAAATAGAAATTACAGGATTTGAACCAAATACTACAAATAACAGAATGGAATTAAAAGCAGTAATTGAAGCCTTAAAAGTTATTAGAAAAAACAAAAAAATAATTCTTTATTCAGATTCGAACTATGTTGTTAAAGGTATTAATGAGTGGATTGAAGGTTGGAAAAATAGAGGTTGGAAAACCTCCAGTGCTAAGACCGTAAAAAACATTGACTTATGGAAAGAATTAGATAAGCAAATAAGCAAAAAAAATGTATCTTTTAAAAAAGTTAAAGCTCATTCTGGTGACAAATATAATGAAAAAGTAGATACCCTAGCAACAGAAGAAATAGATAAAAACATTAATTAATTTGGGGGTAGGATATATGTTAAAATATAGGGAAAAAAGAATAAAAGCAAAAAAATATTTGCAAAATATAGTTGACATTAAACCAAAGATCGGTTTGATATTGGGTTCTGGCTTAGGAGAATATAGTGAGCAGTTAGAAAACAAAACAAAGATTAAGTATAGTGATGTTCCAGGAATGCCTATTTCAACAGTTGAAGGACATACCGGAGAGTTTGTGTTTGGTGAAAAACATGGAAAAAAAGTGGTTGCTATGAATGGAAGAGTACATTACTATGAAGGTTATTCAATGAAAGAATTAGCCTTTCCAGTTTGGGTATTAAAAGAATTGGGAATAAAAAAATTAATAATAACTAATGCTGCTGGTGGATTAAATCCTACATTTAGGCCAGGTGATTTAATGATACTTACTGACCACTTAAACTTTATGGGAAGTAATCCCTTAATAGGACAAAATGATGATGAAATAGGACCTAGATTTCCAGCTATGACAGATGCACATCCAGAAAATATGATTGAAATTGGAGAAAAAGCGGCTCAACAAGCCGGTATCCATATTATGAAAGGTGTGTATTTAGCAATAACAGGACCAGTATATGAGACCTATGCAATGAGCAAGTTCCAAAGGTTAATTGGGGCAGATGCAGTAGGTATGTCAACAGTACCTGAATTAATAGCAGGTACACATGCAGGTTTAGAAAATTTAGCTATATCTTGTATTACTGATGTTGTTAAAGGGAAAGATGAAGAATCCTTAACACATGAAGAAGTGATGAAAGTAGCACAGAAAGTAAAACCAAAGTTTAAAGAGTTAGTTAATAATATTATAAAAAATTTTTAAAAATTAATTTTGACAATCTGGACAAACACCATAAAATTCAAGACGGTGTTCACTAACTTTATAATCTGTATTTTTTTCAACTATGTTGTTGATCTCTTTTTCAAATAATTCTACATGAAGATCATAAACTTTCTGACATTGATTACACCTGAAATGATAATGTCCTTCGGTATTGCCGTCATAATGGCTTTGATCATTGGCATAGTTGATTACTGTAATTTTACCCATTTCTGAAAGTAAGTTTAAATTTCTATAGATTGTACCCAGACTTACATTGGGTATTTCTTTTTTTACTTGTTCATAAATCCAGTCAGCTGTTGGGTGTGAAGTTGTATTTTTCAAAACATTTAAAATTGTTTTCCTTTGTTTAGTCATTCTTGTTTTAGCCATTTTTGTTTATCTCCTTTTAATTTATTATTACAATTTGATAGTTAATATATTATCAAATACTAGCTATTTAGTCAAGATACTAGGGAAGGTGATTATATTGAAAAAAGAGAAAAGAATATTAACCGGTGATAGGCCAACCGGAAAATTACACTTAGGTCATTATGTTGGAAGTTTAGAAAACAGACTTAAACTACAAAAAAAGTATGATACATTTCTTATCATTGCAGATGTACAGGCTTTAACAACAAACTTTGATCGTCCTGAAAATTTATCTAAGGATGTTCATCAAGTTGCTGAAGATTATCTTGCAGTGGGCATTGATCCAGAAGAAACAACTATACTTATACAGTCAATGATTCCTGAAATTGCTGAACTGACTGTGTTTTATTCTATGATTGTAACAGTAAATCAACTTCAAAGAAATCCAACTATCAAATCAGAGTCAGAACAGTATGGTTATGATGAGATGTCTTATGGATTTTTAGGATATCCAGTAAGCCAGGCAGCAGATATTACATTTTGTAAGGCAGATCTAGTACCAGTTGGGCAAGATCAGTTGCCCCATATTGAACAAACAAGAAAAATCGTACGTAAATTCAACCAGTTATATGCACCGGTCTTTAAAGAACCAGAACCATTGATAAGTAGAATACCGCGTTTAGTTGGACTTGATGGAGAAAATAAGATGAGTAAATCTTTAGATAATGCAATATATCTTAATGATGATGAAAAGACAGTATTAGAAAAGATTATGTCAGCTAAAACTGATCCTGCGAGAATTAAAGCTACAGATCCAGGACACCCTGAGGTATGTACAGTTTTTCAGTACCATAAAGCATTTAATGAAAAAGATGTGCCTGAGATTGAAAGAAGATGTAAAGCAGGTACAATAGGGTGTGTGGCATGTAAAAAACGTTTGGCCCAGGCAATTAATGGATTATTAGAGCCAATTAGAGAACGTAGACAAAAGTACATTAAAAACCCAGACCTTGTTGATGAAATAGTTATGGAAGGTACTAAAAAGGCAAGATTAATAGCTAAAGAAACTGTAAGTGAAGTAAAGGAAGCAATGAAATTAGACTATTACAAGAATAAACAGTAGGTGATATTATTTGGATAAAATAAACTTAGGATTAATATTTGGAGGGAAGTCTGAAGAACACGAAGTATCAATTATGTCTGCTAGATCTGTTTACAAATATGCAAAAAAAAGTAAATATAATATAATTCCAATTGCTGTTGATAAAAAAGGAAATTGGCTTAGTAGCAAAGATTCTTTAAGTTTACTTAATAATAATAAATTAAAAAAAGTACCTGAGTCTAAAAACAATGTTAACAAAGGTTTAGATAAATTTCTTAATAATAATTTTGATTTAATTTTTCCTTTAATTCATGGACCATATGGTGAAGATGGTAAAATCCAAGGTTTTCTGGAACTACTTGAAATACCATATATTGGTGCAGGTGTATTAAGCAGTGCAGTAGGTATGGATAAAGGAATCATGAAAAAACTTTTTGATTATAACAATTTAAAACAAACTGAATTTATAACAGTCAAAAAGAAGAATGATTACAAGATAAAGTTAGAACAATTTTTAGATAAAATAACTTTTCCCTTGTTTGTTAAACCAGCAAATTTGGGATCGAGTATAGGAATTTCTAAAGTGTATAATATAAAAGATTTAGATGAAGCTATCGATGAAGCATTTAAATATGATAGTAAGGCTGTTATTGAAGAACATATTAATGCAAGAGAAATTGAATGTTCTGTATTAGGTAAAGACAAAATAATTGCTTCATTACCTGGAGAAATAATACCAGCTCATGATTTTTATGATTATCAATCAAAGTATGAAGATAAAAAAACGAAATTAGTTATTCCGGCAGATTTAGATGATGTTCTAATTGAAGAAATAAAAAGTATTTCTATAAAAGCTTTTGAAATTATTGAAGGTGAAGGATTAGCAAGAGTAGATTTTTTTGTGACAAAAGATAATATTGTATATATTAATGAAATTAATACAATACCAGGTTTTACTAAGTATAGTATGTATCCCAAACTTTGGGAGGCAAGTGGTTTAAGTTATAGTAAACTAATAGATAAATTAGTTGAGATTTCTTTATCTTAAAAGAAGGTTGTTAAAATGAATTCTAATTTAAATATAATTCATGTTGATATGGATGCTTTTTTTGCAGCTGTTGAACAGCTTGATAATCCAAAACTGAAAGGGAAACCAGTTATAATTGGGGGGATCAGTTTGGATAACAGGGGGGTTGTTTCAACAGCTTCTTATGAAGCAAGAAAGTTTGGTATCCATTCTGCTATGCCAATTGCTCAAGCTAAGAAATTGTGTCCTTATGGTATATATTTACCGGGAAGAGGAAAAAGATATAGTGAACTTTCAAATCAAATTTTTGAGATTTTAAAACAAATCACTCCAAAAATAGAAAAGGTATCAATTGATGAAGCATATTTGGATATAAAAGGATGTCATCGACTATATGGTGACTCTTATCAAATAGCAAAGTTGATAAAAGAAAAAGTCAAAAATCAAACGGGTTTAATATGTTCAGTTGGAGTAGCCAGCAATAAATTTCTGGCTAAAATAGCATCAGACTTAGAAAAACCAGATGGATTATGTGTTATTAAAGATAAAGAAATTGCAGAGGTCTTAGATGATTTATCAATAAGTACAATACCTGGTGTAGGAAAAAAAACTGCAAAAAGGTTAAATGATATAGGTATATATAAAATAAAAGACCTTAAAAGGCTAAAAATAAAAGAACTAAAGGATTTATTCGGCAAACATGGATTATTACTATATGATTTAATACGAGGTAAGGATAGTAGGGAAGTTAGTACAGTTCAGGAAATAAAGTCAGTGAGTAATGAAACTACATTTAGTGAAGATATTATAGATATGGATTTAATTCTTAAATATCTACTAAAACTATCCCAGAAAGTTACAAGAAGAATCAGAAAAAAGAATCTAGTTGGAAATACAATTTTTATTAAAGTAAAAGATAATAAGTTTAATGTTGTAACCCGAAGAATTACCATAACAAATTATATAGATAGTACAGATGATTTATATAGTTATAGTCAAAAGCTATTAAACAAAATTAATATTAAAAGGCCTATTAGATTAATTGGAGTAGGAATAGCTGGTTTAAAATATAAGCAAAAACAACAGTTATCCCTATTTGAGTCTAACAAAACAAAAGATGATTATAATAAGGCTATCGATAGAATAAAAGATAAGTTCGGTAATAAAAGTATAAAAAGGGCTAGAGACCTATTAGATTAAATAATAAAAGCTGTTTGAACTGTTCAAATGGAGGTACTAGATGAAGTTATTTGATGGTTATACGAAAAAACAAAAGTATTATTCAATAGTGTTTTTATTGGGATTTCTTTTTAAATATAATTTTTTATTTATAAAAGTATTTAATACTCCAAATTTATTATTATTACTGTCAAAGAATGTAATAATTTTACTTTTTATTATATTTTTCATATTTCCTTTAGCAAAAAATAAAAAAGGAAGAGAATTTATATTTTGGTTTATGTTTATTTTTACATTATTTTTTCTTTTTAATATTTGGTATAATAGATATTTTGGAAATTATTTAAGTTTAAGCGATATGATGATGGGTCAAGGATTTAGACCCTTTAAGGTATTATTACTGCAGTTATTTAAAATTATAGATCTATTATTTATTGTAGATATAGTTATTTTAGCTTTTTATAGAACAAAGGAAAAACAAACTATTAATCTTAAAAGTTTATATATTAATTTGAATATTAAAGATACTGTTTTGGTCTTATTTTTCATAGTATTAATTTTGTTCTCGCAATTTTTTATATATAATAATTTTTTAGGAGAAAAGAAGCCACTAGAATTGTATAATGAAGATACATCGTTATTTGTAAATGTTTATGGATTACTACCTTTATATCTATATGAATTTTATGTAAATTATGTTTTTGATCAAGAAAAAATTGTAAACAATGAACTTGCTCCTCCTCCAGAGGAAGAATTAGTTGGAGAAAGTGTTATAAATAAAAATCAAAATATTATTGTTATTCAGGTAGAGTCTCTAGATAATAAAATAATTAATTATGAACACAATGGAAAAGAAGTTACTCCATTTCTAAATGAACTAAAAAATGAATCACTTTTTTTTGATAATTTTTATGCACAACATATAAATGGGAGTTTTGATGCCGAATTTTCATTTTTAACTTCTATTTATCCAATAAACAAAAATTATGGTTTTAAAGTTAATGACCTTTCAGAATTTGATTCATTAGTAAGACAACTAAATAATGAAGGATATGAAACCATGGCTTTTCATGGGAATGACAAAGAATTTTTCCATAGGTATAAGGCTTTTCCTGAGTTAGGTTTTGATAAATTTTATAGTAAAGCAGATTTTTCTTTTGATAATAGAGTGTATGAAATGCAAGAATCTGTTTTTGGTCTAAATGATTATGATTTCTTTTTACAGTCCTTTGATTATTTAAAGAAAGCAGAAAAACCTTTTTTTGCTTTTTTAATTACCTTAACTAGCCATACACCTTTTGATACTTATCCATCTGAAGAAAGAATAAAAGAATATAATGATATTAATAATCCTTTAGTAAGAGATTATTTTAATTCTATTACATTTGTAGATAAGTCTATTGAAAATTTCTTTAATAAAATAGAAGCTTCAGGTTTAGATGAAAACACACTCATTATAATATATTCTGATCATAATGCTGGAATTACTAAAAAAGAATATCAATCAGATAAAAAATATAATTCTGATATTAATATTAAAATTCCTGAAAATATTCCACTTTTTATTAAACATCCAAAACTTGATAATGAAATCTCAAATAAAGAAGGAACAACTACTGATCTTGCACCAACAATTTTAGATATTATAGGAAAAAAGAAAAGTCCAGAAGAATTTCTTGGTAAATCTTTACTCAACGAAAAAGATAATCCAATTTTATTTTTACATGAAATTCCTTTGATATTATTTGAAGGACAACTTTTTTCTAGGCAAAACGAAGAAATAAACAAAATAGGGTATTCTGAAGAAGCGGGAGATAAAAATATAAAGATAGATAACAGAGATGAAATTAACAATTTAATTGAGTATATGAAGGGAATAATCTTAAAAAGAAGGATTGATTAATAAAAATTGATTTTAAAAATAGGAGTGCAAATATCGTGCGTTTAGCTCTAATAATATTATTAATAGTACTAATTATATTTTTTGTGTTTTACGGTGGATATTATCTTATTAGACCTTCAAATAAAGGGAAAGACATTTTAAATAATTATGATATAAAATATCCTGCTGTAATTGCACATAGAGGTGCATCCTTTATAGCACCTGAGTTAACAAAACCAGCCTTTTTAAAGGCAATTGATCTAGGAGCAGATTATCTTGAAGTGGATATTCATAGGACAAAAGATAATATATTAGTAGCATTACATGATAATAATTTAAAAAGGACATCAAATATAGAAAAAATATATCCTGATAGACAAAATGACCATATAAATACATTTACTTATGAAGAATTATTAAAATTAGACTTTGGTTCTTGGTTTAATAGTAGGTATCCAAAAAGAGCTAATGATAATTACAAGAATTTAAATATTGTAACTCTCAAAAGTTTACTGGATATAATAGATAGTCATGAAAAAAATCCAGGAATTGTCTTAGATTTAAAAGATACTAATAGTTATCCTGGATTAACAGAGGATATAATTGAATTATTGATAAAAAATGATTGGTATGAATCAGTTGAAAGCACAAGTAATAAAACATATTATTCTGATGTAATAATATTTTCAACTGATCTTGATATTTTAAAGGAGTTCAAAAATAATGCACCAAATATACCTAGACTATTTTTATTAACTAATAATAGAATGAGCAGAAGAAGTTGGAAAAGATGGCTTGATTTGGCTGAAGGCACTGCTAATGGTATAGGAGTAAAGGGTTTCATAAGCTGGCCGTGGAATATAGCAATGGCTCATGAAAGGGATATATTTGTGTTTCCCTATGTAATAAATAATGGTTGGCAGTTTAGAATTATGGCTCACTTAAATTCCAGTGGTTATATAACTGATAGACCTAAATTAATATTAGATTTTTTGGATAGAATTCCCGAGATTGATTTTCTATCAGAATAGATAGAGTGGTGATTTATAACTAAATATAGTAAGTAAATTTACAAAGTGGGGGAAACCCCACATTTTTTTATGCAAAAATAGTACTAAAGTACTAAAATAATTATTATATTTTAAAGGATTTTTTTTATATACATAGAAATAGTATACTAAGTGGTGATTAGTGGTAGATAGTGGTATAAATGGGGAACAGGTGATGATATTATGTTAATAGGTGAATATTTACATAAAATGGATTCCAAAGGAAGATTAATAATCCCTGCAAAGTTTAGAGAAGAACTTGGTGATAACTTTGTAGCAACAAGAGGATTAGATAACTGCCTGTTTATTTTTCCTATGGATGAATGGGAACAATTAAGTAAAAAAATTGCTAATACACCTGTAACAAATAAAAATGCTAGATTTTTTGCCAGGTTTTTCATCTCAGGAGCCACTGAATCTACTCTTGATAAACAGGGAAGAATAAATATTCCTACAAACTTAAAAGAATATGCTGAACTCGAGAAAGAGATCGTAGTTATCGGTTTAACAAATAGAATTGAATTGTGGGCTAAAGAAAATTGGGATCAATTCTTAGAATCAACTGAGGATTCTACTGATGAGATTGCAGCCGCAATGGAAGACTTGGGTATATAACGGAGGAATTCAAAATGACTTTTGAACATGAACCAGTTATGTTAGATACTACTATAGAGTACTTAAACTGTAAAAGAAACGGTATTTATGTAGATGGAACGTTGGGACGCGGAGGTCACACAGCTGCTATATTGGAAAATATTGATGATGATGGCCTTGTAATTGCTTTAGATAGGGATTTAGAAGCTATAAATGAAGTAAAGGATAGTATTGAAAGTAGTAACTTAATATTAGAACATGCAAATTATATTGATATTGACAAAGTTTTAGATAAACATAATATTGAAAAAGTTGATGGTATGGTTTTTGATCTCGGTGTATCTTCCCCTCAGTTGGATAATTCTGACAGAGGTTTTAGTTACAATAACAACGGCCCCCTTGATATGAGGATGAACCGAGATCAAAAATTAACTGCAGCAGATATTGTAAATAATTATAAAAAAGACAAAATTGAAAAATTAATCTATGATTATGGTGAAGACAAATGGGCGTCAAGAATTGCAGACTTTATAGTGGCTTTTAGAGAAAAAAAGGAAATTGAGACCACTTTTGAATTGGTTGATATTATTAAAGCAGCTATTCCTGCCTCTGCCAGAAGATCAGGAGGACATCCAGCTCGCAGGACATTTCAAGCCCTACGTATTGCTACAAATAATGAGTTAAATCAATTAGAAAATATGATAGGTGCAGCAGTAAAAAGATTAAAAAGAGAGGGCAGAATATGTATAATAAGCTTTCACTCTCTTGAAGACCGAATAGTTAAACATAAATTTAAAGAGTTAGCAAGTGATTGTATATGTCCTCCTGAACTTCCGGTATGTAAATGTGATAAAGAACCTTTAGTAAAAATTATTACAAAAAAACCAGTTAGAGCTTCAGAAAAAGAAATTGAAGATAATTATAGATCTAGAAGTGCAAAATTAAGAGTAGCCGAGAAAATATGAGAAGGAAGGTGAGTAAGATGTATAAAAATAGTAGCGATTATAATAATAATATTAATGCTTATAATCATAACAATAATAACAGTAATAGCAATAGTAGGTATGCAGATTATGATAATGAGGACAAAAAAAACATATATATATATTTAATTTTACTAACAATATGTGCTATAATATTAGTGGTTTATATTAGTTATACATTAAAAATTAATGACCTAAGTTATCGTATAGACCAAATGCAAAATGAATTACAAGTAATGGAAGATAAAAATCATAAATTAGGTATACAGTTATCAAATGCAAGTTCTATTTCCCAGGTAGATACTTTAGCTAGAAGCGAGTTAAACATGGTTGAACCTGAAACGATGCAAACTATTGTTTTAAAAACAGAAGATGTTGAAATTGATAGCGAACCTGAACAAAGATACTTTTTAAGTCAAATAACTGATTTTATCACTAATATGGGAACTGCACGAGCGTACTCACCATAAACTGATAATTTAAAAAAGGATGATATTATGAATGATAGTAAAAGAAAAAAAAGAATCAAAGTCCTTTTTTTTATAATTACTTTTGTGTTGTTACTCTTAATTGCAAGATTAATCTGGATTCAAATTATAAACAATGAAGAATATTCTGACAAAGCCCTTCAACAAAGAATTATGGAGTTAAAAGTAAATCCCAATAGGGGTAATATATTTGATATTAACGGCAAGGAACTGGCTGTGAGTGTTACTAGTAAAACAGTGGTGGGTTTGCCTAAACAGATAACAAACCCAACTCAAACAGCTGGAAAACTTGCCGATGTTTTATCTGTAGAGTATGAAACTATATTTAATAGACTAACCAAAGATGCCTATGCAGTATATCTTGAAAGACAAATTCCAGATCAAACAGTAGAAGAGATTGATAATCTCCAGTTAGAAGGGATAACTTTTATAGATGAAAGTAAAAGAATTTATCCAAGAGAAAAATTAGCAAGTCAAGTATTGGGATTTACTGGAATAGATAATAATGGATTAGAGGGTATGGAACTTTCTTTTGATAGATACTTGACTGGAAGCAGGGGATTAATATTAACTGAACGAGATGCATCTGGACAGTTAATTCCTGAAAGTGTTATTGATTATATACGTGAAGAAGATGGTAACAATTTATATTTAACTGTTAATGAAGCAATTCAGCATAGTGCTGAACGAGAATTAGCCGCTACAGCTAAGGAATTTAATGCAGAAGGTGGAACAATTATAGTGATGGAACCTGATACTGGTGATATCATATCAATGGCTAATTACCCTACTTATGACCCAAACAGTTTTTCTGATTATAATAAGAGATACTGGAGAAATCGAGCTATAACAGATAACTTTGAACCTGGTTCAACATTTAAAATAATTACAACAGCTTCTGCTATAGAAGAAGGGGTTGTTAATCAAAACGATGTTTTTTATGATACAGGAAAAATAAAGGTCGAAAAAGAATATATAGAATGTTGGGATGATGAAGGTCATGGTACTGAATCATTTACAGAAGTTGTACAAAACTCTTGTAATCCAGGGTTTGTTCAAGTTGGTCTAAGAATAGGGAAAAAACCATTTTTTAACTATATTAATGCATTTGGTTTTGGTAAAAAAACTAATATTGACTTACCGGGTGAAGCAGTTGGATTGATACCTGAATTTAATACTGTTGGTGATATAGAAATAGCTACAATCTCTTTTGGAAGAGGAATTTCTGTAACACCAATTCAACTTATTTCTGCGATTTCTGCTGTTGCAAATGATGGTGTTTTAATGAAGCCGAATTTAATTGATAAGATTACAGATCAAAATGGAGAAAAATTAAAAGAATCCAAACCTGTTGAAGTAAGAAGAGTAGTATCTAGCAGTACTGCCCACAAAACTTTATCACTTTTAGAAAATGTGGTTAGTTCAGGTACAGGTACCAATGCATATATTGAAGGATATCGTGTTGGTGGGAAGACGGGTACAGCCCAACATTATAATAGTAGTTTATATGACTCTTCATTTGTAGGACTTTTTCCAGTTAATAATCCTCAATTTGTAGTATTAGTTGTTTTGTATGGTATTGATGGACAAACTTATTATGCCAGCCAAACTGCTGCTCCATTATTCAAAAGAATTGCAAGTGACTTAATAAGATATTATAAAGTACCTTCACAAAATGAAAACAACAAACCTATTGAAAATGAATTGGTAAAGCTTGATGACTATAAAAATAAACGTATTTATGATGTGCAAAACAGTATAAAGGAGTTAGGATTAGAATATAAGGTAATCGGTGAAAACAATAATATAGTTGCACAAATTCCAAAAGCTGGTTCAAATGTATATAAAGATTCTACAGTATTTTTATTTACAGAACAAAATGAAAATATAAAAATGAATTATAAAATTATGACACCTGATTTTAGAGGTATGAAATTAGAAGAAGCGAAAAGTCTAGCAGAAATGATGGGACTTAACTTAAAAATCCAAGGACAAACTGGTGAAGTTATTGATCAGAGTATTGATCCTGGTTTGAGAATTAATAGCGATGAACAAATAGTAATCAAGCTAAAAGGGTGATAGAATGCTATTAGAAAAAGTTTTGAAAAAAGTACATGTAGAAAATATTATTGGAAGTAAAAATATAAAAATCAATGATATTAAGTATGATTCTAGACAAATAAAAGATGGAAATCTATTTATCTGTATTCAGGGTTTTAAAACTGATGGACATAAATATATTCCAGATGCAATTCAAAAACAAGCAAAAGCAGTATTGATTGATAAAGAAGTAGAAAATTATTCGAAAAAAATTACATATATAAAAGTTGATGATAGTAGAAAAGCTATGGCAAAGATAGCTAAAAACTTTTTTAAAGATCCCTTAGAAAAGATAGAACTTATAGGTGTGACAGGAACAAATGGCAAAACAACTACTACCTATTTAATAAAGGATATATTAAATAAAAGCGGCTATAAAACTGGATTAATAGGTACGATAGAGGTTTATGATGGGGAAAATTCACTTGATGCATCGAGAACAACTCCTGAATCATTAGATATATATAAGTATTTAGCTAAGATGAGAGATAACGATGTAAAATATGCCGTAATGGAAGTATCTTCTCATGCTTTAGCATTAAATAGAGTTGATACTATGCAGTTTAAGACTGCAGTTTTTACAAATCTAAGTCAAGACCATTTAGATTACCATAAGACAATGCAAAAATATGCTGAAGAAAAAGTTAAACTATTCAAAAAAATAAAAAAAGAGGGTACAGCTATTATTAATAATGATGATCAATATTCCAGCTTTTTTAAGAATAATACAAAAAGTGATATAATCACATATGGTATAGAAGAAAGTTCTGATTTAAAGGCAACAAATCTCAAATTAGCATTACATGGCGTAAGTTTCAATTTAGATAATATGAAGTATGATTTGCATTTAACAGGTAAGTTTAATATATATAATAGTCTTGCTGCAATAGGAACAGCATTGAGTTTAGGAATTGATGAAAAGACTATTAAAGAATCACTGGAGAGTATCCAGGGGATACCGGGAAGGTTTGAAACTATAAATTTAAGTCAAGATTTTACTGTTATTATAGACTATGCACATACTCCTGATAGTATGATAAATGTATTAGAGTCATTAAAAAACTTCAGACATGAAGATGTAATAATCGTTTTTGGTTGTGGTGGAGAAAGAGATAAAGATAAAAGACCCAAAATGGGTAAAATAGCAGTTAAATATGGAGACTATGTAGTTGTAACAACAGATAATCCCCGTTCAGAAGAACCTGATACAATAATAGAAGAAATTATAGGTGGAATCATTGAATCAAAGTATAATACTCAATTTACTGTTAATGTGGACCGTAAAGATGCAATTATTCATGCTGTTAATAAAGCAAAAAAAGATGATGTAG
Organism: Bacillota bacterium; assembly: GCA_051745185.1. Classification (GTDB taxonomy): domain Bacteria; phylum Bacillota; class Halanaerobiia; order Halanaerobiales; family M55B127; genus M55B127. The sequence continues at coordinate 60,855 of JBNJDV010000002.1, read as the reverse complement.
TAATAGTGTTTGGTAAAGGACATGAAACTTATCAAGTTTTTGCAGATAAAACAATTGATTTTAATGATAAAGAAGTTGCAATTAGTGCTATAAATGATAAATTAAGTGGTGTATAAAATGTTTGAATATAAAATTAGTAAAATCCTAAAAGCAGTAGATGGAAGATTAATAAAGGGAAATAAGAATGATATTCTTAAAGGAATTTCTACAGATTCAAGGAAATTAAATGACGAGGATATATTTATTCCATTAATTGGTGAAAATTTTGATGCACATAACTTTATCAATGATGACTTGGCTAAAAATGTTAAAGCTGTTATAGTGCAAAAAGAAATTAAAACAGATATAAAAAATATTATAAAAGTAGAAGATACTACTAAAGCTCTACAGGATTTAGCTAAATTTCATAGACAAAACCATAAAAATGTAAAAGTAATAGGTATAACTGGTAGTTCAGGAAAAACATCTACAAAAGATATTTTATATTCTTTATTAAAACAAAAATATAATGTCAAAAAAAATAAGGGTAATTTGAACAATCACATAGGAGTTCCCTTAACTTTATTTAGAATAGAAGGTAATGAGGACTTTTTTATTGTAGAGATGGGAATGAGCGGTTTCGGAGAAATAAAACTTCTAACTGAAATTGCAGTTCCCCAAGTTGGAATAGTAACAAATGTAGGTCAAGCACATATTGAGTTTTTCAACTCAGTTGATGAGATTGCCAAGGCAAAGGGTGAACTTATTGAATCATTGGGTGATAAAGGGTTAGCTGTATTAAATATTGACAACCCATATACTGATATATTATATGATCTATTAAACAAAAAAACAAAGTATAAGTATTTTGGTTTTGATGAAAAAGCCGATTTTAGAGTGTTAGATTACACGATAACTAAATTTGGTATGAAATTTTCCATTAAAAATGACAAAAATGTAATAAATTTAAAAACTAATCTATTTGGGAAGTATAATCTATACAACATTATAGCTTCTATTACTGTTGCAAGAAACTTTAATCTTAACTGGTCTCTAATCGAAAAAGCATTAAAAGATATAAAATTAACTGATATGAGGTCACAAATTGAAAAAATAAAAAATATAAAGTTTATTAATGATAGTTATAATGCAAATCCGTTGTCGATGAAAAATGCAATTGACCTTTTAGATGAAATTGAGGGTAATAAGAAAATTGCTATTTTAGGTGATATGTTAGAATTAGGTAATATTAAAGAAGAAGCACATAAAGAAATTGGAGAATATATTGTAAAGAAAAATATTGACTATTTGTTAACTCTAGGAAAATTAGGTAGTTTTATTTCAGAGGGTGCAAGTAAAGAATCAAAAGACAAATTAATTATAAAACATTTCGAAAACAAAACAGACATTATTAAATTTATAGATGAAATTGGTTCCAAAAGAGATGTGATATTAGTTAAAGGATCTAGAGGAATGAAAATGGAACAGATAGTAAATAACTATCGTAAAGATAAGGAATGATAAAATGTCATATATATTCAATTCAATATTATTTTTTACAATTCCTTTTATTTGGATACTTCTAACAGGCTCATTTTTTATAAAAAAATTAAAAAAATATGAAATAGGACAAAATATTAGAGAAGTGGGTCCAAAATCTCATTTAGAAAAAGAAGGAATACCCACAATGGGCGGTATATTAATAATTTCTGCAATATTACTGCCGATCATATTAACAAACACTTGGCAGTTAGATTTTATAGTTTTTATATTAGTACTTATAGCAACTGCTATTATTGGTTTTAGTGATGATATTATTAAAATCAAAAAAGAACGTTCTTTAGGCTTAACAGCAAGACAGAAAATTTTTCTTCAGGTAATAATAGGTTTAATATTAGGATTTTATGTATATTTTTATCTTCCTGAAGCCAGAAATATTTTTATACCGATATCGAAAACTTATGTAAATTTTGGAATATATGTTATACCAATTATAGTAATGACATATCTTTCAGCAGTTAATGCAGTTAACTTAACAGATGGTTTAGATGGATTAGCTTCTTCAATAACATTTGTTGTAGCAATAACCTTTTTTATAATAATCACTGTGACAACTAAAAGTACAACAGGGTTTTTAGCTTTAAGTATAGCTGGTGCAGCTTTGGGATTTCTATGGTATAATTCAAAACCAGCATCTGTTTTTATGGGAGATGTTGGCTCATTGTCCTTAGGTGCATCTTTAGCAGTAATATTTTCATATACCGGCCTTGAATTACTTTTAATTGTTATTGGAGGTATATATGTATTAGAGGTATTATCTGTTATTGTTCAGGTTACATATTTTAAAGCTACAGGTGGTAAGAGAATACTTAAAATGTCTCCTTTACACCATCATTATGAATTAAAAGGATTAAATGAGACCAAAATTGTATATAGATTTACTTTAGTTTCGATAATATTTTCTATAATTGGAATATTAATTACTATTTAGGTGGAATAAAAATGACAAACTATAAAAACAAAAAAATTGCCGTTATTGGTTTAAGTGAAAGAACAGGATTAGCAGTAACAATAAAGATGCATGATTTAGGAGCTCATATAATAGTAAGTGATGTTAAAAGAGCTGAACAGTTAAAACCTCAATTAGGAATTTTAAATAAATATAAAAATATCACCTATGATTTGGGTGGACATTCTGATAAAATATTAGATGTAGATTTAATTGTCTTAAGTCCAGGAGTACCATCAGATATTGAAATAATTAAAAGGGCTGAAAACAAAGGTATTGAAATAATAAGTGAAGTTGAACTTGCTTTTCGATTAACAAATGCAAAAATTATTGGGATTACTGGTACTAATGGTAAGACAACAGTGACATCTTTAACAGGTCATATTCTCAAAGAAAACTTAGATTGTAGTGTAAAAACTGCAGGAAATATTGGGAAACCTTTAATTTCTGAAATACATGGATTAACAGCTGATGATTGGGTGGTAGTAGAATTAAGTTCTTTTCAATTAGAAAAAATCAATAATTTCAAGCCGAATATCAGTATTTTCACTAATTTTTCTCCTGACCATCTTGATCGTCATAAAAATATTGATAATTATTGGAAAGCAAAAACTAATATATATAAAAATCAAACTAAAGAAGATACAGCGATTATAAATTATGATGATGAGTATTTGATTAATATAGATAAAAAAATAAAAGCAAAATTATTTAAAGTTTCAAATAAAAATAATATTACAAATGGAATATACTATGATAAGGAATGGATATATCATATAAAGAATAATTTTAAAGAAAAAGTGATTAACAAAACTGATATACCATTAATTGGTGAACATAACATCTTAAATACTGGTTTTGCTGTAATGGTTGCAAAATTATTTGATATAACAAACCAAAAAATAGTCAATTCTGTTAAAAGTTATGAAGCTTATTCACATCGTTTAGAAGTAATCTATGACAAAGAATATAAAATAATAGATGATTCTAAGGCTACTAATCCACATGCAGCAATAAATGCTTTGCGTTCACTAGAAATGCCGTTGATTTTAATTGCAGGAGGTCAAAACAGAGAAGCAAAATTTTCTTCTCTAGCTTATACAATAAACGAGCGTGTAAAAAAAGCTATAATTTTAGGTGAGACTAGGTATTTGATAAAAAAAGAATTAGATAATCTAGGTTATAAAGATTATGTAATAGTAGATAATATGAAAGAAGCTGTCCAGAAAGCTTTTAATTTTATCAATGTTGATGATACACTACTTTTATCACCAGGTTGTCCAAGTTGGGATATGTATGAAAGCTATAAAAAAAGAGGAAAAGACTTTCAAAAAGAAGTAAAAAATATATTTAAAGGTTAAAAGAAGGTGAGCATATTGAAGGATAAATCGTTTGATTATATATTAATATTTGCTGTATTAGCCCTTTTAACAATCGGAATAATAATGATCTTTAGTGCTAGTTCTGTAAGGGGAGAGAATCTATTTAATGATAGTTATTATTTTTTAAAAAGGCAGTTATTATTTGCTGTTATTGGCTTAATATTGATGATTGTTTTTATGAACATAGATTATCATTTTTTCCAAAAACACGCTAAATTAATAATGTTATTATCATTGGTCCTTTTGGCTATTGTTTTAATACCAGGCATTGGAAGAAAAGTAGGTGGTTCTCGAAGATGGTTAGGTATAGGATTTTTGGGTGGACAACCATCTGAAGTTGCAAAACTTGCATTAATTATCTATATAGCTCAGTTTTACACTAGAAAAGATGAATTAATCAATAACTTTAAAAAGGGAATATTACCGATATTAATTGTAACAGGTTTAATATTTGCCTTAATTTTATTGGAACCTGATTTAGGTACAGCAGCCTTAATTTTAGCTATTACTTTTGTAATGTTATTTGCAAATGGTGCTAAAATAACTCATTTAATATTCTTAGTCTTGATCGGTATACCGGGGATAATATTTTTCATATTTTCTGAACCATATAGAAAAGAAAGATTTTTTGCTTTTTTAAATCCCTGGATTGATCCCTTAGATACTGGATATCACATCATCCAATCCTTATTAGCACTAGGATCAGGAGGATTATTTGGGGTTGGGTTAGGAAATAGTCATCAAAAATTTTTATATCTACCAGAACCGGGTACAGACTTTATATTTGCAATTATTGGAGAGGAGTTAGGGCTATTAGCTACATTGCTTGTAATATTACTCTATTTGGTAATTGCTTGGAAAGGTTTAAAAATTAGTTATAATACAAAAGATAGATTTGGCTCTATTCTCGCAATGGGTATTACTGTATTAATTGTAGGACAGGCAATATTGAATATAGCTGTAGTAACAGCCTCCATTCCAATTACTGGAATAACACTTCCCTTTATTAGTTATGGCGGTAGTTCGTTAGTTATGTTTTTGTTTTCAATAGGTATTTTACTAAACATATCAAAAAATAATTCTTAGGTGGTAATTATTAATGAAGGTATTAATTACAGGTGGAGGAACTGGAGGACATATATATCCTGCACTATCTGTTGCAGATGAACTAAAAGACAAAGGATGGAACATCGAATATGTGGGATCTTCAAATAGTCTTGAAGAAGATATTATTAATAATACAGAGTACAGATTTCATTCCATAGAAGTTTTGCCCTTACCACGTAAAATAAATTTACAACTTCTTAAGTCTATTGTTGTGAGCATGAAAGCGGCATATAATTCTTATAGATTAATAAAAAAGATTAAGCCGGATGTAATTTTTGGAACCGGTGGATATGTTACAGGGCCAGTTTTATTAGGAGCATTTTTTAATAGAACACCCTCAGTAATTCATGAACAAAATATATATCCAGGTATAACAAATAAAATATTATCTTTTTTTGTAAATAAAATAGCTGTAACAAATATTGATGCAAAAAAGTATTTTAATAAAAGAGTTTGGTCAAAGATTATTGAAACTGGAAATCCAATAAGAAAAGATATAGTTCAAACAGATAAAAAAACTGGTATTAATAACTTGGGATTGAGTTTAAATAATAAGACATTATTTATTATGGGAGGTAGCCAGGGTTCTGAAACCATAAATAATGCATTTAGTGAGTCAGCAAAAAAACTGTTAAAAAATAATGATTTACAAATAATAATAATTACAGGGGAAAATAATCATGAAGACTTTATTGAAAAAAATAAAGATATTATAAACAAATATTCAGAAAGATTAAAGGTGATGCCGTATTTAAATAATATAGAGTGGGCATATGCAGCAGCCGACCTTATAATCTATAGAGCTGGAGCAACTGGATTAGCTGAAATAACCGGATGTGGCTTACCAGCTATTTTAGTCCCTTACCCGTACTCCGCAGAAGGACATCAAAAATATAATGCTGAATTTATGAAAAAAAACGGGGCAGCAGTAATGGTTGAAGATAAGGATTTTACAGGTGATAAATTATTTTCTTTAGTAAACAATATTATATTTGACAATAATAAGTTAAAAGAAATGTCTAAAAAAAGTAAAGAATTAGCTAATATAAATGCAAGTGAAAAAATTGCTGATATAATAGAACAGAAAGCGGGTGAATAGTTACTTGGAATTTGATAACATACATATTATAGGTGTTGGCGGTATTTCAATGAGCGGTATTGCAAAAGTTTTAATAAAAAGGGGATATAAAGTAAGTGGTTCTGATATCAAAAAAAACAAACAAACTGAAATATTAGAGTCTATGGGTGTGAAAATATATATTGGACACAAAGCTAGTAATTTAAAGGATGCTCAAGCAGTTGTTTATACAAATGCTATTGATAAAAAAAATGTTGAATTACAAACTGCTATTAATAAAGATATTAAGATATATAAAAGAGCACAGTTTCTATCTAGACTATTTAAAGATAAGGATACCATTGCTATTACAGGTACTCATGGAAAAACAACAACAACCTCGATGTTAACTTCAATATTTGTCAACACAAACTTAGATCCCTCTGTTATGATAGGTGGCAACCTAAATCTGATTGGAGGTAATATCAAGGATGGAAACGGTAAATATTTCATCACTGAAGCTGATGAAAGTGATGGTTCATTTACCTTTTTTGATCCTAGATATGCTATTATAACAAATATAGAGTGGGATCATTTTGATTACTATAAATCAGAAGAGGACCTTATTAATAAGTTTATTGAATTTATTGATAAAATCCCAGATAATGGAGGATTAATTATTTGGGGAGAGGCTTTAAAAGATTATCCTCAAATTAAAAATCACTGTAAAAATATAATAACTTATGGATTGAATAATGAGGATATTACTGCTAAAAATATAATCAAAAAAATGTTTACAACTGAGTTTGATCTATTTATAAAGGGTAAGTTTATCGATAAAATTAATATTAAAGTTCCTGGAGAACATAATGTTTTAAACGCATTAGCTTCATTTGCTTTATCATATACTTTAAAGATCAGTCCAAACGAGATAAAAAATGGGCTTAATGATTATACTGGAGTTAAAAGAAGATTTGATAAAAAAGGAGTTTACAATAATGCAGTAGTTATTGATGATTATGCACATCATCCTACTGAAATTATTAATACGATTAAAACAGCAAAGGATTTAAAACATAACAAGCTATTTGTAGTATTTCAACCACACAGATATAGTAGAACAAAAAATTTAATGAAAGAATTCAGCAGATCTTTTGATGGAGCTGATGAATTAATATTAACAGATATATATGCCGCTAGTGAAAGTCCAATTCCAGGTGTAAATTCAAATAAACTATATAATTTAGTAAAAAAACATAAAAATGATAAAAATATCAACATGAATGTTCATTATATAAAAAAATTTAAGGATATAGAAAAATACATAAAAAACAAACTAAATTCAGGTGATATACTATTAACTATAGGAGCAGGTAATGTTGATAAAATAGGCGAAAAAATAGTAGGTGGATAAGATGAATAAGGTTAATTTAATTGTCATAGTCTTAATATTATTTTTAATAGGTACTGCATTTTATCTCTTTTATTCACCATATTTTACTATTAAAACAGTAAAATTAAGGGGTATAGATAGTTTTGATGAAAATTTAATCTCTTCATATATGGAAGAATATATTGGCCAAAACATAGTTTATTTAAAAAAAGATAAAATAGAAAAAAAAATAACTAATTTAAAGTATGTAGATAATGTTACTTTTGCTAGAGAACTTCCTAATACAGCACATTTTGTTGTAGATGAAAGTGAGTTAGTTTTTAGATTTATTAGAGATGAAAATTATTTTTACTTAGATGAAAATGGAAATATATTTTCTGATGAGGAATTAAAACAAAAAATAATCTTACCTGTAATTAGAGGATATGATATACCTGATAATGATAATAAAATACAGTATAGCAGAGAAATGAATCAATTCATAAATGAATTTATTAAATATATTGATAGAAATGTAGATATTCCAAGTCAAATAATATTCTCTAATCAAAATGTTACTTTAAATTTTAGTGAGAAGTATGATATTATATTTGGTGAGTTAGAAAATATTTCTGAAAAGTTTAGGGTTTTAGAAAATGTATCTAATCAAATACAACAAAATAATTATGATGTAAATTATGTTGATATTTCTATATATAATAAACCAGTATTAAAATTAAATCAATAATCAATATTAAAAGGGAAATTCTCTTTTATGTTGAATAATTGTAATAATGTGCATATAAATTTTTAAAATATATAAATTCACTTTTTTAAAAGAGAGGAGGCAAAATTTTTGTGAGTAGTCGTAGAATAATAACAGGATTGGATATAGGTACAACAAAAATATGTACTATAATAGCAGAAGTTACACCCAATAATCAGTTTGAAATAATCGGTATTGGATTCTCTCCTTCAAAAGGATTAAAAAAAGGAGTAGTTGTAGATATAGATAAAGCTAGTAATTCTATCCGAGAATCTGTAAACAAAGCTCAAATCATGGCCGGTATTGAGGTGGATTCCGCTTTTATAGGTATTGCTGGTTCACATATTTCTTCAATAAATAATCACGGTGTGGTGGCTGTTTCAGGTGAGAAAAAAGAGATAAGTGAAAATGATATTGATCGTGTAATGGAAGCAGCTCAAATTATTTCTCTTCCTTCAGAAGAAGAAATAATACATGTTATACCACGAGAATTTATAGTTGATGGGCACAAAGGAATTAAGGACCCACTTGGTATGTCTGGAGTAAGATTAGAAGTAGAAACCCATATTGTAAAAGGGTCTTCAACATCAATACAAAACTTAGTAAAAAGTGTTATTAGAGCTGGAATTGAAGTTGATGATATTGTGTTAGAACCCCTTGCTTCTAGTAAATCTGTACTTACAGATGATGAAAAGGAATTAGGGGTAGTTCTAGTAGATTTAGGAGGAGGAACTACTGATATTGTAGTTTTCCATGAAGGCAGTATTGTTGCCACTTATGTATTACCAGTAGGTGGAAATCATGTTACTCATGATATAGCTATTGGATTAAGAACACCAATATCTGAAGCAGAAAAAATAAAAATCAACTATGGTTCAGCGTTACCTAAAGAAATTGAAGGTGAAGAAAACTATATTGATGTTTTATCTGCAAGTGGTGAAGATAAAAGAGAGATACCTTTAAAAATACTAACAAATGTAATTGAACCTAGAACAAAAGAAATGTATGAGATGATAAACAGACAAATATATTCATCTGGACCTAAGGATTTAACCCCAGCTGGTGTTGTGTTAACAGGTGGTGCATCTTTATTAGACGGATCAGCTAAATTAGCTGAAAGTGTATTTGATCTACCAGTTAGATTAGGTAAACCAGATTATGTATATGGGTTATCTGATGTAATTGATGATCCTTTATATAAAAATAAAGATGGAAAGATTCCAAAAGCAATTTTTTCAACAGTAATTGGTTTAATAGAATATGGCATGGAAAATGAACCACAAGAATTTGAAAGTTCCAAAAATAATAATAGAAAAAGGGAAAAAGAAATAACAGAGTCTTTCTTTTCTAAAATAAAGAGTTGGTTCCAAGATTTCTTTTAAAAGGAGGTATATAATTTGTTTGATTTAGGTACAGAAATGGAACAGTTTGCTAATATAAAAGTTATTGGAGTAGGCGGAGGCGGGAATAACGCATTAAATAGAATGATAGATGAAGGATTAGAAGGCGTAGATTTTACAGCTATAAATACTGATGCCCAGGCATTGATGGCTTCAAACGCTTCAATGACAATTCGTATAGGACAAAATATAACAAAGGGATTAGGAGCAGGTGCTCATCCCCAAATAGGAGAACAGGCAGCTAAAGAGAACATTGAAGAAATACGTGAAGCAGTTAAAGGTGCAGATATGGTATTTATAACTGCTGGTATGGGTGGAGGAACCGGTACAGGGGCTTCTCCAATAATTGCTCAAGCAGCAAAAGAAATGGGAGCTTTAACTGTAGGTGTAGTTACAAAACCATTTACAGTTGAAGGTAAAAAAAGAATGGATAATGCTATAGAAGGAATTAAACAATTAAAAGACAGTGTTGATACATTAATTGTAATTCCTAATGATAGATTATTAGATGTTGCAGAACCAAATACCAGTTTGATTGATGCTTTTAAAATTGCAGATAATGTATTAAGACAGGGAGTACAAGGGATTTCTGATTTAATTACAATTACGGGTATAATTAACCTTGACTTTGCTGATGTTAAGACAATAATGAAAGACGCTGGAACTGCATTAATGGGTATTGGTATGGCAAGTGAAGAAGGTAGAGCACAAAATGCTGCTAAAAAAGCTATAGAATCACCACTGCTAGAGGCATCTATTGAAGGTGCAAAAGGTGTTTTAATTAACATTACTGGTGGAAATGATTTAGGAATTCATGAGGCTAATGAAGCTGCAAAAGTTATTCAAGAAGTATCAGACCCAGAGGCTAATATTATACTTGGGGCAGTAATAGATGATGATTATAATAATGAAGTTAAAGTAACTGTTATAGCAACAGGTTTTGATAGAGATGCGGTCCAGAAAAAAGCAAAAGAAAACAAGGAAGTTGAAAAAGACCTTGAAACTGATTTCGATATGGACAATTTTGAAGGTGATGAATTAGATATTCCAGCTTTTTTAAGAAAAAAATAAATTTGTTTATATCAATAAATATAAAGGTCTCGATGTGTCTACATCGGGATTTTTATATTTATTACAAAGGTGATAAAATGGATAAATTAATAACAAAAAATAATATACAGTACTTAGAAAATCAAGCTTTAAATGATTTGGGTTTTAAGATAATCTTTACAACTAGAAATGGAGGTTTTTCTAATCCTCCTTATGATGAATTAAATTTGGGATTCCAAACAGATGATGAAAAATCTAAGGTTTTAAAAAACCGCAAAAAATTATTTGAATCATTAGGTTATAATCCTAAAAATATAATATTTTCTGAACAGGTCCATTCCGATAAAATCAAGGAAGTTGATGCAAGCTATAAGAAAAAAGGTGTATTCTCATATGAATCTTCCATTTCTAATATTGATGGAATGGTCTCAACAGATAAAAGTATTATATTAGGGGGCTTATTTGCTGACTGTGTACCAATTTATATTGTAGATAAAAACAAGGGTTACTTTTCATTGATTCATTCCGGATGGAAAGGAACTTTTGGTAATATAATAACTATTACTATTGATTATTTTATTAATAAACTCAAAAGCAAAACAGATGATTTAGTTATCATAATAGGACCTGCAATTTCAAAAGATGTTTATGAAATTGACGAAAACTTAGCTAACAAATTTAAAGAAAAGTTTGATTTTGAAAAACCATATTTAACTAAAAATAATAATAACTTTTATTTGGATTTAAAAGAGCTTAATAGACTTTTAGCATTAAAGTCTGGTATTTATAATAAAAATATCTATGTGACTAAATACTGTACATATAAAGATGAAAAATTATTTTATTCCTATCGTAGGGATGAAGGCAAAACAGGTAGAATGGCTGCACTAATCACGAGAAATTGATATAGGTGATAAGATGAATAATAGAAAAGAAAATAAAAAAAGAAAATTTATAAGTTGGAAATATTTTGCCTTCATTTTTATCATTATAATTGGACTAATATCTTTTTTTATATTAAAAAATGAAGATATTAAGACGGTAACAGTAAGTTATCAAGAAATTGTTTCTGGTTTTGAAACTGAAGCACTTGTAATTAGAGATGAGAAGGTATACAAATCGCCAATGAGCGGTACTTTAAACATATTATTAAGTGAAGGTGAAAGAGCTTCATATGGTCAAAAGATTGCATATATAGAAAATGATGAAAAAGTATATAATATATATGCTGATCAACCAGGAATTGTAAGTTATGCATATGATGGGTTAGAAGAAAGATTGAAGTTTGGAAATATTACGCCAGATGTGTTAGAAGATTATAATCAATATGAAAGGGATTATCATCAATATGTATCAGGTAATAATGTTGAAAATGGAGTTAAACTGTATCGTAATATCAATAACTATGCTTTGTATCTTTTAATCAAAGTCGATAATAAAAGAGCAGAAAATTATAGTAATGGTGAAACAATTTTTGTTGATTATGATCCAGACCAAGATTATAGTGACTTAGTTAAATCAAATATAAAAAAAATATATAATCGAGATGAGGCAAGTTATTTATTACTTGATTTAAATCAGTATTTTAAAAGGTGGAATAATACTAGATGGGTTAATATTAAGTTAATAAAAAATATCTATAATGGTTTAGCAGTACCAAATTCAGCAATATTTAATACTCCTTCTGGGACTAAAGTATTATTATATACTTTTGATCATAAAATAAAAACAAAGAATGTAGTTGTTACTGATAATACTGAAAAATGGTCTATTGTTGAAAATTTAGAAGTTGGAGATGAAGTTATAGTTAACCCTGAAAAAGTAAATTATGGAAGGGATGATTGAAAATGTCTGGTTCAATAAAAGAAAACCTAGATAATGTATATAAAAAGATAAAAATAAATTGTAAAGAAGTTAACAGAAAATCTAATGATGTAAAATTGGTTGCTGTAGCAAAAAATCATCCGCCAAAAAGAATTATTAGGGCTTTAAAAGCAGGCCAAAAAGTATTCGGGGAAAATCGTGTCCAGGAGTTATTAGGAAAAAACGAACTTTTTTTTGATCAAGACATAAAATGGCACTTTATTGGACATCTACAAAAAAATAAGGTAAAATACTTAATGAAGATTAAGCAATTAGAAATGATTGAATCAATTGATAGTTTAGAAATTGCAAAAGAAGTTAACAGTGAAGCTGATAAACAAAATAAGAAAATAGATATTTTATTACAAGTAAATATAGCAAAAGATCCAAAAAAGTATGGATTCACCGAAGAAAATTTACAAGAAGCTTTAAAAAAAATAAATGATTATAAAAATGTTAATGTTAAAGGGCTGATGACTATAACACCCTATAAAAATAATCCTGAAGATGTAAGAAAATATTATAAGAATATGAAAAAGTTATTAGATAAACTAAATAATAATGGTCATAAATTAGATGAATTATCAATGGGAATGTCAAATGATTATCACATTGCAGTTCAGGAAGGTGCAACTATAATAAGAGTCGGTACAGCAATATTTGGTAAGAGAAAATATTATTAGATTAAAAAGGAGTTGTTATAATGGCTATGTTAATATGGTTGGTTAGCACTTTATTTACAGTGCTAAATTGGTTGATAATATTTAGAGTAATTATTTCTTGGGTTAGACCAGATGTAGATAACAAACAATGGAGAAAGTTTCTTAGGATTGCATATAGTATTACAGAGCCAATTTTAGGACCAATAAGAAGACTGATACCTACAGGAAGTATTGGAATTGATTTTTCACCTTTAATTGCTATTTTCGCTCTATCTATAATAAGAAATTTTGTAATTAGTTTACTTAGAAGTATAATGTTTGGATTTTAAAATAAGAGGTGAATGTAAATAAATGTTTGATAAAGAAAAACTACTATCACATCTTCATCGCGAAGATGATAGATTTTTAGGGGATTTTGTATTAGATAAAATTGAAAAAGTTTTAAAAAGAAAAAGTACTGAAAAAACCAATTTTTTAAATCCATACCAGAGAAAAGTTGCATTGGGCTTAATTAAGCAAATAAATGGTGTTAATTATATTGAAGAAGGTGGTTATAAAAGAGCAGAGCGAAAGAGAATTATAATTTTCCCTGATTATTTATTTCCAGACCATGTTGAGTCTTCAATAGAAATAATAAAAGTTAATGGTAATTTTAACTTTAAAAGTTTAAGCCATAAAGATTTTTTGGGTTCTGTTTTAGGATTAGGGATTAAAAGAGAAATGATTGGTGATATCTTAGTTTTAGCTGAATTTGGTCAAATAATCATTGCAAAAGAAATCTTTGAATTTGTTAAAATGAACTTTAAAAAAGTAAATGAGGTTCCAGTTGAGATATCAAAAATTACTGATGAAGATTTAGTTATACCAACACATAATACAAAAGATATTCCAACAACTGTAGCATCGATGAGACTTGATGCAGTTGCAAGTGCAGGATTTGGAGATAGTAGAAATAAAATATCAAGAGATATTAAAAACAATAGGGTTAAATTGAATTATAAAGTTGTAACAGATCCGGCAAGTGAGGTAGAATTAGATGATCTGATTTCAATTAGAAATCGAGGGAGAGTTGAAGTTGCAGAAAGAAGAGGATTTTCAAATAGAGGTAGAATAAAGTTATTATTGAAAAGATATACTTAAAAAGTATATCAAATTATCTTTATATAAGGAGGAGCTAGCATGAAAATGAATCCGCTGGATATATACAACAAAGAGTTTACAGTATCAGCTTTAGGTTATAATAAAAGTCAAGTTGAAGAATTTTTAGATGATATTGGTGTAGAATATGAAAGAATGTTACAGGAGAAAAAAGAACTTCAAGATAGGAATGAGAAGCTTAAGGACAAGTTAAAAAGTTATGAAAATATTGAAGAAAATTTAAAAAGTACATTAAGAAGCATTGAAGAAATAGCTGATAAACAAACCAAACAAGCTAAAGAAGAAGCTAATATGATTATTGAAAAAGCTAATATGGAAGCTGAAAAGATGCGTGAAAAAGTTAAAAAGGACTTAGCAGAAGAATATAAAAAACTAGAAAAATTAAAAGAAACAAAAACCTTTTTCAAAATTAGATTACGTAATTTGTTAGAAAGTCAATTAGAAGTATTAGAAGAAGATGAAGAAATAGATTTAGATAAGTATCAAGATAAAATTGAAGATTTAGACGATACTGCAGAACTTGACTAAACAAATTATATATCTTATAATATAAGAAAATTAAAATTAATAGTTTTGATAGAGACAGTAATTATTATCATATTTACAGCGAACCGGATTGGTGAGAGCCGGTAATCACTGATTTTAATGAAGATCACTCTTGAACTGGTTATTTGAAATTAAGTAATTTAACCCGTATAACTGCGTTAAAGTTCTAAAGTAGAAATTAGGGTGGTACCGCGGTCCTTTCGCCCCTTCAAGGGTGGAATGGCCTTTTTTTATTGTAAAAAAGTCTAGGAGGTTATATAAATGAGTTATAAAGAAACAATTAATTTACCAGATACTGACTTTCCAATGCGCGCTAATTTAAGTGAAAGAGAGTTAGCATATCAGAAGTTATGGGAAGAAAATAAAGTATATGAAAGAGCTGTAAAAAATCGTGAAGATAATGAGCCTTTTATTCTACATGATGGTCCTCCATATGCAAATGGAGATATACATATCGGTCATGCTTTAAATAAAGTACTAAAGGATATTGTTACAAGATATAGTACTTTAAAAGGATATTATTCTCCATATGTACCAGGCTGGGATACTCATGGTTTACCAATTGAACATCAGGTTAGTAAAGAAATGGGAGATAAAATAAATGATCTATCTGTTGCAGAACTGAGAGAAAAGTGTAAAGATTATGCTTTAAAGTATGTTGACAGACAAAAAGAACAGTTTAAAAGATTAGGTGTTTGGGGTGAATGGGATAATCCATACTTAACACTTAATCCTGAATATGAAGTAAAACAAATTGAAGTCTTTGGTGAAATGGCTAAAAAGGGACTTTTTTATAAAGGTCAAAAACCAGTACATTGGTGTCCAAGTTGTGAGACTGCTCTTGCTGAAGCAGAAGTAGAGTATCACACAGACCGCACTCCATCAATTTATGTAAAATTTCCATTTGCAGAAGAGGTTGAAGTGGGTAATGTAAAATTAACCCCACAGGATAGTCATATGGTTATTTGGACAACCACACCCTGGACAATTCCATCAAACTTAGCTATCACACTGCATCCCGATTTCAATTATGTTGTTGTCAAAGTTGGTAGTGATAAACTTGTTATGGCTGAAAAACTTGTAGATGAAGTAATGGGAAAGGTTGGCATTGAAGATTACAAGGTAATCGGTGATCCATTTAAAGGTAGTGAATTAGAAAGAGTGAATACAAACCACCCCTTTATGGATCGTAAATCTCTGATCATTTTAGGAGAACATGTCACATTAGAAGATGGTACAGGTTGTGTCCACACTGCACCAGGCCATGGTCATGATGACTTTATAGTTGGACAGGAATACGGTTTAGAAGTATATGCTCCTATGGATAATAAAGGTTACTTTACTGAAGAAGCAGGAGTATTTGCCGGGATGCATTATGATAAGGCAAACATTAAAGTAACTGATATGTTAAAGGAAAGAAACTTATTATTAGAATTGAACTTTATCGACCATCAGTATCCACATTGTTGGAGATGTAAGGGACCATTGGTATTTAGAGCAACTGATCAATGGTTTGCTTCAATAGAGGATATAAAAGAAGAAACCTTAAAGGCAATTCATGATGTGAAATGGTTTCCTGTCTGGGGAGAAAAACGAATGGCAAACATGGTATCTGAAAGAACTGATTGGTGTATTTCAAGACAGAAAAAATGGGGAGTTCCTATTCCAATTTTTTACTGTGATGACTGTGGAGAATCAATTATCAATGATGATACTCTTAAAGCTATTAAAGATATATTCTTAAAAGAAGGTTCAAATGCTTGGTATAAATATGAAGCTGCAGAGATTTTACCTGATGGGTATAAATGTCCAAACTGTAAAAGCAGTAATCTGTCAAAAGAAGAAGATATCATGGATGTTTGGTTTGACTCAGGTTCTAGTCATAAAGCAGTATTAGAGCAACGCGAAAATCTAAATTGGCCGGCTCAAGTTTATCTTGAAGGTACTGACCAGTATAGAGGTTGGTTTAATTCATCACTGTTAACAGCTGTTGCTACAGAAGGTAAAGCACCTTATGAAGAAGTAGTAACCAACGGTTTTACAGTTGATAAAAAAGGTAATAAGATGTCAAAATCTCAAGGTAATGTTGTTTCACCACATAAAATAATAGATCAGTATGGTGCTGATATTTTAAGGTTATGGGTTGCATCATCTAACTTTAAAGATGATGTAAGGGTTTCTGATAAAATACTTAAACAAAATTCAGAAGTGTATCGTAGAATCAGAAATACATTCCGTTTTATATTGGGAAATACAAGTGATTTCAAAAAACAAGAAAATTATGTTGAATTTAAAGATCGAAAAGAAATAGATAAGTGGATTGGGATTAAACTGAAAGAACTTTCTGAGAAGGTAAATAAAGCCTATAGGCAGTATGAATATCACAAAGTATACCATGCTGTTCATAATTTCTGTACGGTTGAAATGAGCTCCTTATATATGGATATCATTAAAGACAGGCTTTACACTGATGGTACTGACTCACTAAGTAGAAGATCAGCTCAAAGTGCCTTATTTGATATTATGATTACTTTAATAAAGTTAGTATCACCGATTTTAGTTCATACAGCTGAAGAGGTATGGCAGTATGCTTTAGAAAAAACAGATTTAGAAGACAGTGTGTTTTTAAGTGATTGGCCTTCATTTGGTGAAGCTTATCAGGATGATAAACTAATGGATAAATGGCAATATCTATTAGATATCAGAAAAGATGTATCAAAAGCACTTGAAATTGCCAGAAATGATAAGACAATCGGTAATTCATTAGAAGCTAGAGTTGAGATAACAACTGATGATGAAAAAACCGGTAACTTATTAAATACTGAATTTGATAATTTAGCTGACCTTTTTATAGTATCTGAAGTAGATTTAAAAGATAATTTAGAAAAAGATACCTATCAAGGTGAAAATTCAAAAATAACTATTTATGTTGAAGAGGCTAAAGGTAAAAAGTGTGAAAGATGCTGGAAGTTTGATACAACTGTAGGAGAAGATGACAAATATGAAGATGTTTGTGAAAGATGTGCTTCAGTATTAAAAAGTGAATAGGAAAATATGAAAAAGAGGGGAAAATTCCCCTCTTTTAACTTGCTAGTTAAAATATTATCTAACTATGCGAACATTTTAATCTCAGTCCACTCCATTGCATAAAACCTTTTATAGATTACAATTGAAAAGACAACAAAGGAAGTTATTTCAGCATACCAGACACCTGTGACACCTTGGTTTAAATAGATTGTAAACAAGTAGGTTAAGGGTACAAATACTAGCCATAATCTCATGGCTGTAATTATCATTACTCCTTTTGTATCACCGGTACCTCTTAATGCTCCTGCCATTATAATCATAAAAGCAAGTGGAGCTTGATTAAATCCTGCAATTCTTAATGTTTTAATTGAAGCTTCAACAACCTCAGTTTCAGTTGTAAAAATTCTAATTATCGGTTCGGGAAATAAAATGAATATTATTCCCATAAAAAGCCCCCAAAAAACTCCCAGTGCAGCTGCTGTAAAACCAGTTTTCAGTGATTCTTCAGGATTATTTTCACCAAGATTTTTACCCACTAATGTAGCTGTTGCAATACCAGTGCCAATTGCCGGCATAAAAGAAATTGATTCAATATTGATTAAAATCCTAAAAGCAGCTTCTGAAGTAGTAGCCAACATAGAAATAATTATCCCATTCAAAAAAAAGGCAGCCTGCATAGATAGTTGTTCAAGTCCAGCAGCATAACTAAATTTCCATAAGGGTTTCAGTATTTCTTTTGTCAATTTTAGATTTTGTAATCTTAACTGCATTTTTTCTTTAATATTAAAAACTACAATGATATATGCAATTGAAGCCAATAGTCTTGAAATAGTAGTAGAAAGTGCTGCACCAGCAATTCCCATGTTTGGGAAGATCCAAAACCCTGTCATTAAGACATAATTACCAATTATATTTAAAATATTTGCTGAACCAGTTATAAACATAGGTGTTTTAGTATCACCAGCACCCCTTAGACTAGCTGCCATAGCAAATGATATGAACATAAAAAACTGGCTAAAAGAAACAACCTTTAGATATGTGATACCTAAACTTCTAACTTGTGGGGTGATGTCATATACACTCATAATATTTCCAGCAAAACTATAGGTTATAAAAAAGACCCCTATACCTATTAAAGTATTTAAACTAAGATTTTGCCCCATTATTTTATTCAAACGGCTGTAATTTTTTTCACCATAACTTCTGGCTATCATAGCTGTTGCACCGGCATTAAAAGATGAAAACACAAAGATTAGGGTAAAAAATATTTGGTTTGCAAAACCCACTGCAGCTAATGCTTCTTTACCAATTATTCTACTGATCATTAATGTATCCGCTACCCCAAGCATTGTATTTAAACTCATTTCAAGTATGGCCGGTAGTGCCAGTATAAGTATGTTTTTAGCTCTAATTTTAGAATTATTTGTTAATTTTAGTTCCATAAATATTGCTCCTTATAAATAAATATTAATTATTTCCAATAATAACATAGTAATAATAACATATGGGTAATAAAAGATAAAGTATTTCAAAAAATTATTTCAATATATTTAAATAACTCGTTAAGTTGTTAATAATTAACGATTATGATAAAATGTAAAAAAATAAATAACAAGATATAGGTGAAAATATAATGAAGGAAATTAAGTTTACAGTTGATAAAGAAGATGAAAATATTAGATTAGATAAGTGTATTTCTAAAATAAAAGAAGATTTCAGCCGTAATTATATACAAAAGTTAATTGATGATGATAAAGTATTTGTAAATAATAAAATAGAGAAAAAAAGTTATAACGTTCAATCAAATGATGAAATCTTAATTAAAATAGAAGAACCAAAAGAGTTAAGTCTAGAAAAAAAAGAAGACATTGAACTAGATATTATTTATGAAGATCAAGAAATTATTATAATTAATAAACCAGTAGGTCTCATAGTCCATCCAGTAAAAGGTAATAAAGAAGATACCTTAGTAAATGCTCTTTTGGCACACACAGATAAATTAGGTAATATTAATGGTACAATTAGACCTGGCATTGTTCATAGACTTGATAAAAACACAAGTGGAACGATAGTAGTTGCTAAATCAAAACATAGTTTAAATAATTTATTAAAACAGTTTAAAAATAGAGACACAAAAAAGATATATCGTTCTATCCTAAAAGGTACACTTCCATATAATAGCGGTACTATAGATGCCCCAATAGGTAGGGATCCTAAAAATAGAACTAAAATGGCTGTTATTAAAGACAATAGTAAAAAAGCAATAACTGAGTTTAAAGTACTAAAAAGGTTTAAAGATTATACATATGTTGAAGTAAATTTAAAAACTGGTAGAACCCACCAGATAAGAGTTCATTTCTCACATCTTGGTTACCCTATTATAGGTGATAAAAAATATGGTTCAACCGAAGTGTTATTTGAACTAAACTACCAGCTTTTACATGCCTATAAGTTAGGTTTTTACCATCCAAAAGATGATAGCTGGGTAGAGTTTAAGGCTGAATTACCTAAAAAATTTAAAAAAGTATTAAAAAGTTTAAAAACAAATAATAAATAAGAGGTGTTAGTCCATGAATTATTCAAACAAGTTAGAAAATGGAGTATATTGGGTAGGAGTAAATGATAGGGAAACTGATTTATTTGAAAATCTCTGGCCAATTCCTAAAGGTATTTCTTATAATTCTTATTTAATAGTTGATGAGAAAGTTGTCTTAATAGATACAGTTAAAATAGATTATCAAGATTCCTATTTAGATAATATTATGGAATTAACAAATGGAAGATCAATTGATTATTTGGTAATAAATCACATGGAGCCAGACCATTCTGGATCAATAAAAACTTTATTAAGTCACTTCCCTGAGATGAAAATAATTGGTAATAAAAAAACTGCTGAATTTTTGAAAGGTTTTTATTCAATAGAAAACAATATAATTAATGTAGAAGATAATGAAACATTAGAAATTGGAGATAAAACTTTACAGTTTGTAATAACTCCTATGGTACACTGGCCCGAAACAATGATGACGTATTTAATAGAAGATAAAATATTATTTTCGGGTGATGTATTTGGTTCCTTTGGTGCAATAAATGGTTCAATATTCGATGATCAAATAATAAAAGAAAATTATGAAGATGAAATCATTAGATATTATTCAAATATAGTTGGGAAGTATTCTCCAATTGCTAATAAGCATATTAAGAGTTTAAATGATATGGATATTAATATGGTAGCTTCTACTCATGGTCCGATTTGGAGAAAAGAACCTGAATATATTATTAATTTATATAAGTCAATGAGTAACTTTGAAGCACGGGATGGAGCTGTAGTAGTTTATGGCACAATGTATGGAAACACAAAAAAAATTGCTCAATCTGCTGCTGCTGGATTAGCTAAATCAGGTATAAAAAATGTTAAACTTTATGATGGTTCAAGAACACACGAATCGTATTTGATTAGTGATATTTGGAAATATAAAGGTGCAATAATTACAAGCTGCAGCTATAATAATGATCTCTTTCCACCAGTACTTTCATTGATTGAAGCGTTAGAAAACCGTGGAATTAAAAATAGATATTTTGGTTTTATAGGAACTTTTAGTTGGAGTGGTGGTTCGTTAGAACGATTAAAAGAGTTTGGTGAAGAATGTAATATTAATGTAGTAGAACCTTTAATAAATAATCAATATGCTCCTACAGAAGAAAATTTAAAGAAAGCATACCAATTAGGTGTAAATGTAGGAGATAAAATAAAAGAGGGGGACTCTTAAATAATGGATGTTAAAGAAGCTATTGAAAAAAGAAGAGCCTATCGATCTTTAGACCCTGTTGAAATAACAGATGAGTTAATCGATGATTTAGCAGAATCAGCTTCACTTGCTCCATCTTGTTTTAACAATCAACCCTGGAAATATGTCTTCGTATATGAAAAAGAAAAGTTAGAACAAGTATTTGATTCTCTATCAGATGGAAATGGCTGGGCCAAAAATGCTTCAATGGTTATAGGAGTATTTACAAAAAAAGAAGATGATTGTGTTATTAAAGATAGAGAATATTATTTATTTGATGTAGGTTTAGCTACTTCCATGTTAGTATTAAGGGCTACAGAATTAGGATTAGTAGCTCATCCTATTGCAGGATATAGTCCTAAAAAAGCAAAAGAAGTTATGGAAATACCTGAAGAATATCATTTAATAACTCTAGTAATTGTAGGAAAACATTCTAAAGAGATTAAAGATGTATTATCTGATAAACAGAAAAAAGATGAAAAAAGAAGGCCTGCTAGAAAAGATTTAGAAGAGATTGCTTTCCATAATAGATTTGAAAATTTTTAAAATTTACTGAATAATTAAAATTAATTATTAATTCTAGGCAGGATTTATAGTATGAAATATAGAATTAAAAAAGAGTGTGATTAGTAGATTTAATATAAGAATTAGGAAGGTTGGTGTAAAAATTTGAGTAATTATAAGACAAAAGATATCAAAAATTTCTCATTTATTTCCCATGGAGGTGCGGGGAAGACAACTTTAACAGAAGATGTTTTATTTAACGCGGGAAAAATCGAACAAAGAGGAAATGTTGATGAAGGTACTACAAAGTCTGATTTCATTCCAGAAGAAAAGGAACACAAATACTCAATTAACAGTTCATATTTTTCCTTTGAATGGCAGAATAAACAGTTGAATTTAATCGATACACCAGGATATGCTGATTTTAGAGGAGAAGTAGCGAGTGCAACTAGAATGGTTGAAACTTCAGTTCTTTTAATTAACGCCGATTCAGGTGTAGAAGTAAATACTAATTATGTTTGGGATATTGCTGTAAGAAATAATAATTCTAGATTCATATTTATAAATAAATTTGATGAGGAAGGAACTGCATTTAAACAAGTTGTAGATGAACTTGAGGAAAATTTTGAAGAATCATTATTACCAATTACCATCCCTTATAAAGAAGGGGATGATTATAAAGGTATAATCGATTTATTGAAAGAAGAATATATAGAAATTAAAGATGGTAAGGAAATAAAAAGCAAGTTAAATGACGAGCAGCAGGAGCTACTGGAAGAATACAAACTTGAATTAATGGAGTCAATTATTGAGTTAGATGAAGAATTAATGTTGAAATATTTAGAAGATGAAAAAATAACTGATAAAGAGATGAACCAAGCATTACTAAAAGGTGTTATAAGTAATAGTATTGTACCTGTATTTTCTGGTTCTGCATTACTAAATTCAGGTGTTAAAAAATTAATGGATTATTTACTTAAGCTGGCTCCTTCAGCTGCTGATAAAGGAAGTATTGATGTAACTGAAGAGGAACAAGAAAAAGAATATGAAGTTAGTGAACAAGGTCCATTTATCGGTATGGTGGGAAAAAGTATGGTTGACCCTTATATAGGAAAATTATCAATTTTTAGAGTATTTTCAGGCAGTATTAATAAGGGTGAAGATATCTATGTTCCCAGGACAAAAGATAGTTATAGAGTAAGTAAATTATACAAACTAAATGGTTCAGAACAAGATCAAGTAGATACATTAATTGCTGGAGATATCGGGGCTGTAGCAAAGTTAGATGATCTTGAAACTTCTGATACAATAACTAAAAATAAATTGAATATAAAAATGAAACCAATTGAATTCCCGGTTCCAATGTTAACAAAAGCTGCAGTACCAGCTGATGGTGCAGATAATGAAAAAATGTCTGCAGCTATTCATAGATACTCTCTTGAAGATCCAACATTTAAGGTCGATTACAACAAGGCAACAAAACAATTATTAGTTACAGGAATGGGAACTGTACATTTATCAGTTGTTAATGATATCTGTAAAAGAAAGTTTGATGTAGGATTTAATCTAGTTGAACCTAAAGTTGAATATAAAGAAACAATTAGAAGGAAAGTTTCTGTTGAAGAGAAGTATAAAAAACAGTCTGGTGGTAGAGGGCAATACGGACATGTAATGATTAGATTTGAACCACTGCCCAGAGGTAAAGGGTTTGAATTTGATGAAGAGATCTTTGGTGGAGCTATTCCAAGCAATTATATACCAGCTGTTGAAAAGGGTATTTTAGAAACTAAAGATGATGGTATATTAGCAAAATATCCGGTAGTTGACTTTAAGGCTACTGTTTATGATGGTTCTTATCATGATGTTGACTCATCTGAAATGGCCTTTAAAATAGCAGCTTCAAAAGCATTTAAACAGGCAATGCAAAAGGCTAAACCAGTACTATTAGAACCAATAATGGATGTTACAGTTGTAGTACCAGAATCTTTTATGGGGGATATCATGGGAGATTTAAACTCTAGAAGAGGTAAGATCTCAGGGATGGAACCAGAAGATGGCACACAAAAAATCAAAGCTAAAGTACCTCAAAGTGAGTTGTTTGATTATGCAACTGATTTAAAATCAATTACTGGCGGTTATGGTCACTTTACAATGGAATTTTCAAATTATGAAAAAGTTCCTGAAGAAACCAGTGAAAAAATTATTGAAGAAAGAAAACAACAAGAGGAAGAATAAGATTAGAAAACAATATATAATATAGAAATGCCCTCGTTTTTTTGATGAGGGCATTTAACTTTTTAAAATTTAACATCTACTGAAAAATTATAAACTAGGTTACCAGAATTTGCATCATAAGCTGAACTCAAATCAATGTTTAATGGTTTAAGCCCCATAATTGAAGAAACCATATTAAAGTTTATTCCAAAAGCATAATTTAAATCTTCAGTTGATTCGATATCCAAAAAGATTGATGGATTAAGCTGTTCTAATGAAAAGAAGTAAAGTAATTCTGGCGACTCACTAAAAGGGACATTATACGTTAAAGCTGTTGATATAGAAGTTTTTTCTTTGCTTTCTCTATCAATACCTCTAAAAATATCTGGATTACCTAATAAATCAGTATTTGTATATATAAATTTATTTGTATACTTCCAACGTCTGTTAATAACATAGTTGATTAGACTAGAATTTATTATTTGTGGTTTTTTAGTATTGTGTAACAGTAAGTCTAGATTGTTTTGAAAGTCAACTTTACTACCCTCAAGTTGGACGTCATTATTTAGATAGTAATAATTTTCTAAATTTAAATTTGCAACGCCAACTGAAACTGATGAGTTTTTAATAAAATATTTTAATTCACTTATATAATCGATACTATTAAATTGAGTATTGTTTTTTAATTTTAATGTTAGGTCGGTATTTTCTGTTAGTTTTTTATACCTTAACATCGTTTCTGTATGCCTATCTTTATCAACATCAAAGAGAGTTTTTAGTTGAAAATGTGATTTTTCAAAGAAGAAACCATAATGAAAGTCATAAACCAACTTTCTAAAGAGTTCCTGTTCGAAAAAGGATTGACTGTTAAAATAATACAAGAGATACTTAAAGTTGCTATCAGGATAGATAATTCTATCAAAAAGAATATCTGTATATAGATTTTCAAAATACAGTTCATCAAGTTTTATAAAATTAGGTTTAGTTGTTTTGTAATTTTTTTCTTTTAGAACCCTCTTAATTTCAGGCATCATTTTTTTAGTATTATTATAGCCGATTTCTATAAATCTTTCTACCTTATCAAAGTCTTTAAAATCAAAATCACTAACATCATTATCTACAATTATATCTGAATAATCTTCTAAAATTGGTTGTGCATTTCTTTGTTGAACTAAAAGCAGCATTCTAAATAAGGATTGTAAGGGGTATTTATAAGTATCATAAGGTAGTTCATCAAAGGCTGTAGTTGAAATTACAATATCAGCAGTTAATGCTCTTGCAGCCTTAGCTGGCACCATTTCGACTATCCCAGGATCTATGAGATGTCTACCCTTACTTTTGTGTACTGGATAGTAAAAAGGAATAGAATAGGTGCTTTGAAGTACTTCTGATATTTTTCCTTCACTAGCAATATACTTATAGCCGCTGTCCAAATCAAAAGTGAGCAATGCTGTTTTAATAGGGAAATTTTCTATTCTATCATATGGTGAAATTAATTCTAAAAAATAATTTAGTTTATCAGTTTGAAATACTGAATAGACTGGAATTAAATTTATATCAAATAATGTTCTATAAGGTAATGTTGTGATTATAGTTTCTATACTTCCATAGTCAAGACCACTTCCATAAAGAGTACTAATAATACCTCCCATACTTGATCCAATTATAATATCTGGATAAATCCCTTCTTCATCCAGTGCTTTAATTACTCCTAGATTTACAAAACCTCTTGCTCCACCACCGCTTAAAGCTAATGCAAGTTTGGGAGATTCCACTGATTTAAATCGATCAAAGTTTTCAACTAAATACATATCTTTATTAACATTTATTCTTGAAAGTTCAGCTTGTATACTGCTTGTAAAGACAAAAGTTAATAAAATCAAAATTATTGTTATAAAAACAAATTTATTTTTCAACTTTTTTAATCACCTCTTTAGAAGCTGGGTCAACATAAACAGTCTGATATTTTTCATAATAGACTAGACCAGGTTTTGCCCCCTTAGGTTTATTTACATTTTCAACTGGAGTAAAATCAATCGGGACATTTTTTGATTCTTTTGCTTTACTAAAATATGCCGCTAGTTTAGCTGCTTCTAAAATTGTACTTTCTGGTACTTCATCATTTGTATGATTTCTTATTATGACATGTGAACCAGCTATTTTTTTGGTATGTAACCAGATATCACCTTTATTTGCGATATATTTAGTCAACTTATCATTTTGTTTATTATTTCTACCTATTAAAATTTGATAGTTATCAGAGCTAATATATTTATATGGCGGAAGTTTTTTGTTATTTTTATTCTTCTTTTGTTTATTTTCTTTAATATATCCTTCTTCCTTCAGCTCACTTTCAATTTCATTTAATTCATCAAGGTTACTTGCTTGTTCAATATTGTAAAGAATTTGATCTAAATATTTTTCTTCATGCCGTAACTTTCCAATCTGCCTTTTTAGATGTGAAAGACTCTTTTTAGCTTTTTGGTATTTTTTAAAGTATTTTTGTGCGTTTTCAATTGGTGTAATTTTTGGATCTAGGTCAATTTTTATTTCTTCTTGATTTTGGCTATAGTAGTTAGTTAATTTAATACTTTGGTCACCTTTTTTAATTTGATGTAGGTTTGCTTTGATTAGCTCACCAATTTGTTTGAAAAGTTCAAAGTTTTTGTTTTGTTTTAAATCTTTTTTAAATTCATCTTGTTTTTTAATGTTTTTATTTAGAAAACCCTTTACAATACCGTTTAATTTATTCTTTTTTTCTTTTACTTCAATATCTTTTAGGTAGTGTTCATAGTAATAGTCAAATAACTTATCTGTATCTTCAAATTCTATCACTTTGTCAATATTAGGTTTGTAGTTTAACTTAAAAGCCGAATAGTATTCAATTTCATTATTTTTATATCCTATCACAGGATTAAATTTATTATTTTTTAAATTATCAAAGATATTATCAAAACTTTCAAAAAGGGAATCTTTATTTGATTGTTCTAATTCATTGTATTTTTCATTATGGTCTATATTAGCCCTATAAGCGATTTCTTTGCTTGAAGCAGGACCAATTCCCCTAAAGTTGTACATAACTGCTTGATACACCTTTTTGTCAAAATTAGAGGGTATTTGATTGAAGAAAGTATCATAATTTACATTGAGTGGATTTAGTTTATCTTGACTAGGAGGATATTCATATATACTTCCAGGATGAATATCTCTTTTCCCTTGATTAGTTAGTCTGGTAATTGCATCTAGAACTAAATTATTATCATTTATTAATATTATATTATTATATCTGCCCATAATTTCTATGATGAGGTGGTATATTTTATTGTAACTTTCAATTTTAAATTCCAAAATCCTTTCAAAATCAGGTTGTGAAATATCTTTAATAATGCCTCTTATAAGATATTTTCTAAGCACCATACAAAAATCGGGTGGATAACTTGGGTTTTCAAAATCAAATTCTGTGATTTGTAATCTTGCTTCTCTTGAATCAGAGCTGATTAGAAGTTTATGATTATAGTTATTATTTCTTACAGTTATAGTTATTGTTCTTTTATCTGGTTGATATATTTTATCAATTCTTCCACCTTTAAGTTTATTAATTAAATTTGTTTTAATTGCTGATAATAATATTCCATCTATTGACATAATTAATACCTCCAAAAAACATATAATTTCATCTTGTAGTTATACTAATAGTATAAATTATAAATCATATTTAGTCAAAATAATTAAATAGGCTAAACTAGTTGATAGATAGCCTAAAATCCTTGTTAAATAAATCATTCTATGATATTATAATTAAAATAGAAAATAATTATAATTACATAGTTAATAAGTATAAAGGGGGATAATTTCATGAATGTTAATTTAATAAATATAGGGTTTGGAAATATTGTTGCAGCAAATAGAGTGATTGCTGTTGTAAGCCCTGAATCTGCTCCAATAAAAAGGATTATACAGGAAGCAAGAGAAAGTGGTATGTTAATAGATGCTACATATGGTCGTAGAACCAGAGCAGTAATAATTACAGATAGTGATCATGTTGTATTATCAGCTATTCAACCGGAAACAGTTTCACATCGTTTAGATGATAGTAAAGAAAAAAATGATAAGTAAATGATTAGGAAGTGATATTATGCAAAGGGGAATTCTTTTTGTACTTTCCGGACCATCTGGGGTTGGGAAAGGCACTGTATTAGACCAATTAATGAAAGACTATAAAAATATAAAATATTCTGTATCTGCAACCACAAGAAAACCCCGTGAAGGTGAAATTGATGGTGTGGATTATTTTTTTATTAGTAAAGATAAATTTGGAAAAATGAAAAAAAATAATGAGTTTATTGAAACAGCTTGTGTTCATGGTAATTATTACGGTACACCACGCAATTATGTAGAAGAATGTTTAAAAAGTGGAGAAGACATCATACTTGAAATTGATATCCAGGGTGCAAAACAAATTAGAGATAAGTTTAAAGATGCTGTTTACATATTTTTATTACCTCCTAATTATGAAGAACTAAAAAATAGACTTGAAAAAAGAGATTCTGAAACTGAGGAAAGTTTAAGGATTCGTTTAAAGAATGCAAGTGATGAAATTCAAGATATGAAAAATTATGATTATAAAATTGTTAATGATAAATTACATACAACTGTAAAAAAGGTTGAAGAAGTAATTGAAAAAGAGAGGGCTAAAAAGATAGGAGGGAATAGTTAAACGTGGATAAAAAAAGCATTTTACTGGGTTTATCTGGAGGGATAGCCGCATATAAGATGGCACATGTAGCAAGTAGTTTGACCAAAGAAGGTCATGATGTTCATGTTGTAATGACTGAATCTGCACAAAAGTTTATTACACCAACCACTTTTAGAGCTATTACCGGCCTACCTGTAGAAACTGATCTTTTCACTGAACCTGAAAAACATGAAGTTAAACATATATCTCTTGCAGACAAGACTGATTTAGTTTTATTAGGACCAGCTACTGCAAATATTATAGGTAAGGTTGCCAATGGTATTGCAGATGACTTGTTATCTACAATTATAACTGCAGTAAGAGCACCTGTTTTAATAGCTCCAGCGATGAATGTAAATATGTATAATAACTCAATAGTTCAGGATAATATCTCATATCTAAAAGAAAAAGGATATAAATTTATAGCACCTTCTGAAGGTATGTTAGCATGTGGCTATACCGGGAAAGGTAGACTTCCTGAACCTGAAGTATTGTTGGAATACATTTATAAAGAACTTACTAAAAAAGATTTAGAGGATAAAAGAATTTTAATAACTGCAGGACCGACGAGAGAAACTATTGATCCAGTACGTTATATAACTAATAATTCTAGCGGCAAGACCGGTTTTGCACTTGCCAAAAAGGCTGCATATCGGGGTGCAGAAGTTACATTAATTTCAGGACCAACAGAGATCCAACCACCAATCGGTGTAAACTTTATTAAAATCAATTCTGCTGAACAATTATATGAACAGGTGATGGACTGTTATCAAGACTTTGATATCATAATAATGGCTGCAGCAGTTGCTGACTTTACACCAAAAAATATATCTGAAAACAAAATAAAAAAAGCTAACGAAGATAATCTAACTATTAAGTTAAAACGTACAAAGGATATTTTAAGTGAATTAAGTAAAAAAATTACAGCTAATCAAAAATTAGTTGGATTTGCTGCAGAGAGCGAAAATTTAATTGAAAATGCAAAAAGTAAATTAAAAACAAAGAAATTAGACATGGTTGTAGCAAATGATATTAAAAATAACGATATATTTGGAAGTAATCAAAGTGAAGTTGTGATTTTAACCAATAATACCCAGCTAAATATTGAAAGGTCATTAAAAGAGGTAATAGCTGATAAAATATTAGATGCTTTAAAATAATTTCATAATAAATTACCGCTCTTATTAAGGGAGCGGTTTTTTGTATAAAGCAGGAAAAAGTTACTTCTTTAATTAATATATAACAATAGAATAGATTAAAGAGAGGAGTTATTAGATGTTAACAAAAAGCGTAATTGAAAATGTTTTAAGTACCGCACTAATCAATGGAGGAGATTTTGCTGAAATTTTTGTGGAAGATAAAATTACTAACTCCATTAATTTAGTAAACGGTAAAATTGATAGTGCTAACACGGGCATTGATTATGGTATAGGAATTAGGGTAATTAAAGACACAAATGAAATTTATGTATATACTAATAATGATGATAAAAAAAACCTCTTAAAACTTGCCAAAAAAGCAGCATCAATGTTCGATAAAATTGACAAAGATAGTATTAGTCTCAGTTATGAAGACTATAATAATTTACACCCAGTTAAGATATATCCTTCTAATGTAGGACAGGGTGAAAAGGTTAACTTAATAAAAAGGGCATATAAAGCTGCTGAAGAATATGATGAATTAATAACACAAGTTGTTGTAGGCCTTTCAGATTATACACAAAACGTTCAAATTGCTAATTCAGATGGAGTATTTGTTGAAGATCAAAGAACAAGAGTTAGAATGGGTATCCAGGCAATTGCTACTCATAAGGGAGAAAAACAAACTGGATATTTAGGTCCTGGGGCTCATATGGGATATGAATATTTTGATCAAATAAACATAAAAAATCTTGCAGAAGATGCAGCTAGAATGGCTGTCACAATGATAAATGCTGGTTTTGCTCCTCAGGGTAAAATGCCGGTAATTATCGATAATAAGTTTGGTGGTGTAATATTTCATGAAGCTTGTGGACACGGACTTGAGGCGACTTCTGTAGCTAAAAATAATTCAGTATTTGCTGGGAAGATAGATGAAAAAATAGCCAGTGAAGTAGTAACTGCTGTAGATGACGGAACAATACCTAATGCCTGGGGATCACAAAATTTTGATGATGAAGGACATAAAACACAAAGAAATGTGCTAATAAAAGATGGAATCTTAAAAAGTTATATGGTGGATTACTTAAATGGGCGCAGATTAAATATGAAATCAACCGGTTCAGGGAGAAGACAGTCATATCGATATGCTCCAACTTCAAGAATGACAAATACCTTTATTGAAAGCGGCAGCTTAACAAAAGAAGAAATAATAAGTCAAACTAAAAAAGGTCTTTATGCAAAACATATGGGGGGAGGTTCTGTAAATCCTGCAACTGGTGAATTTAACTTCAATGTAAGAGAAGGATACTTAATTGAAAATGGAGAAATCAAAAAACCTGTTAGAGGAGCTACATTAATCGGTAAAGGTGCAGATATATTAAAGAAAATAGATCTAGTAGGGAATAATTTAGGTGTTGCAGAAGGAATGTGTGGATCAATTAGTGGCAATGTTCCAGCTGGTGTTGGGCAGCCAACCTTGAGGGTTTCTGAACTTACAGTTGGTGGAAGAGGTGAGAATTCTTAATGAATAAGGAAAAGTTTATGCAGAAACTATTAAATAAGGCTAAAGAAAGCAATTTTAAAGACAGTGAAGTCTATTTAAATGAATCAGAAAACTTTGAAATAAGATTATATAAGGGTAAAGTAGATTATTATGAAGAAAATGAAGAGTATGGTGTAGCTTTTAGAGGTAAAGATGGGAAAATGGGTTATTCTTATACAGAAAAACTAGATGAAGATATTATTGATATATTAATAGATAATGCTAAAAATAATGCCCGAATAATGGATGAAGACGAAGAAGAGATAGTTGGTCAAAATGAATCTTATGAAAAATTACCTAAATTAATAGGGATTTATGATCATAATAGAGAAGAAAAAATTGAACTTCTAAAAGAAATTGAAAATAATATCTATAATCTGGATGAAAGAATAAAAAATATAAATTACTGTATTTATGCAGATGAAAAAACCGGTGAGAGAATAGTAAATAGTAAAGGTCTTCAGTTAAATTATGAAAATGACATCGGTTATATCTATATTTCAGTAGTAGTTGAAGATAAAGGTGAAGTTCACACTGCTGCACATTATCAACTATTTAGAAATTTAAAAGAAGTAAATGCACTAGATTTTGCTAAAAAGATTGTCAATGATGCGGTTAAAAAATTTAACTCTGAACCTGTGAAATCAGGCAATTATAAAATATTATTAAAAAATGAAGTGGTAATTGACCTGTTATCAACTTTTAGTTCAACTTTTTCTGCTGAAAATGTACAAAAAGGACTTTCCCTTTTTAAAGACAAATTAAATGAGGATGTAGCAAATTCCATTGTTAATATAATTGACGATCCCTTTTATGAAAGGGGTTATCGACGAACCCCTTTTGATTCAGAAGGAGCAGCTTCAAAGTATAAAGAAGTAATAAAGGACGGTAAGTTGATGACTTATCTTCATAACTATAAAACTGCTAAAAAAAGCAGTGTTAAAACAACCGGTAATGCTTATCGGGGTTCACATAAAAGTAGAATTTCAATTTCACCGACTAATATGTATATCAAGAAGGGTAATATAAGTTTCAAAGAATTGGTTCAAAAGGTTGAAGATGGCTTAATTATTGATGAGGTACAAGGCTTACATTCTGGTGCCAATCAGGTTTCGGGTGATTTTTCTTTATCTGCAAGAGGATTTTTAATTGAAGATAAAGATATAAAAAGACCTGTAGAGCAAATAACTATATCCGGGAATTTTTTACAACTTCTTAAAGATATAGTATTAATCGGTAATGATTTCAAAATGGGATTACCTGGTAGTGGACATTTTGGTTCTGCATCTTTAGTGGTTAAAAGTTTAGATGTTTCAGGAGTTTAATAATAATTGACACTTAATTTTCAATATGCTAAACTTTAAGTATTAATAACTATAATTGAAGGTGATAAAATGCCAAAAAATTATCTAATGACATCAGAATCAGTGACTGAGGGTCATCCTGATAAAGTTGCTGACAAGATATCTGATTCTATTTTAGATGAAATATTAAAAAAAGATAAAGATGCTAGAGTTGCATGTGAAACCTTTGTTACAACAGGGTTAGCATTTATATCTGGTGAAATAACGACAGAATGTTATGTAGATGTAACTGAAATAGCAAGACAAACCATAATGGATATAGGTTATGATAGAGCAAAATATGGTTTTGATGGAGAAACGTGTGGAGTGATAACATCAATTAAAGAACAGTCTGCTGATATAGCACTTGGTGTAAATCAATCATATGAATCAAAACAAGGTAAAGATAAAGATCAACTAGGTGCAGGAGATCAAGGCATAATGTATGGTTATGCTTCAAACGAAACCGAAGAATATATGCCTTTACCAATAACATTGGCTCATAAATTAGCCAGGAGGGTAGCAATAGTAAGAAAGAAGGGTACATTAGATTATTTAAGACCTGATGGAAAAACACAGGTTACTGTAGAGTATGAAAATGATAAGCCTAAAAGAGTAGATAAAGTATTAATTTCTGCTCAACATCATCCTGAAGTCGCTCAAGATACTATTAAAAGAGACTTATGCCAATTTGTTATAAGTAAGATAATACCAGAAAATATGATTGATGATAATACTGAAATATTAGTTAACCCAACAGGAAGATTTGTTATTGGTGGTCCTCATGGAGATGCAGGTTTAACCGGGCGCAAAATTATTGTAGATACTTATGGAGGAACTGCTCGCCATGGTGGAGGGGCTTTTTCTGGAAAAGATCCTACTAAAGTGGATCGTTCAGCATCTTATGCAGCTAGACATATAGCTAAAAATATTGTTGCAGCAGGATTAGCAGACAAATGTGAAGTTCAGCTTTCATATGCAATAGGTGTTGCACATCCTTTATCTATAATGGTTGAGACTTTTAATACAGCCAAAGTTAGTGAAGATAGATTAATTAAAGTAATAAGAGACAATTTCAATCTAACACCCGGGGGGATTATTGATAAATTTGATTTAATGAGACCTATTTACAGTCAAATTACTAATTACGGTCATTTTGGAAGAATAGAATTAGACCTTCCCTGGGAAAGATTAGATATGGTAAATACTGTTAAAAATAAAGTATAGTTGAAGTATATACCGGAGGATAAGATATTAGGTCCTTCGGTTTTGCCTTGCTTATAAAAGGTGGGAACTTAAATGAATACTGAAGAAAGAACAATTGATAAAAAAACAATATTTAAAGGGCTTAGATATGCTGTTATATTGAGTTTAGTAATTTCTACAATTATTATACTAGTTACTATTGATGAAGATACTTTAGAGAGAATTATAAGAAATATCGACAAAGAGTATATTTTTGTAGTTTTAGGATTAATATTATTCAACCAAATAGCAGCAGGACAAAGATTAAAGGTTATGGTTGGTATAATTGATAAAAAGTTATCTTTACTAGACTGTATTATAATACACCTTTCTGGTGCTTTTGTATCAAATGTTACCCCTTTTGCAAGTGGTGGTGGACCATTTCAAATATATTTTTTACACAAAAAGGGTGTAAATGTGGGCAAAGCATCAACTGTGGTAGTAACTAATTTTTTATTGAGATTATTTTACTTTGGAATATTAACTCCTATTTTTTTGATATTTTTTAATAAATATATTTCAGCTGGTGCAGTGCCAAAGTATATTTTTTATATAGCTTTTGGAACTGGAATATTAATATCAACAGGAATCATACTATTAACTTTAGTTCCTAAAATTGGAGATAAGTTGACATTTCATATATTGAATATAGGTAGGCTTAAAAAGTTCATTCATAACAGTTATAAGGCAAAACGGTTATTAGTGAAAGGAAGAAGAGAACTAGAAGATTTTAGAGAGTCTTTAAACGTTTTAAGAAAAAATAAAAAAGGCTTATTTTGGGGTGCATTTTACACAATTTTATTCTGGAGCAGTCTATTTTTTATAATGCCAGTTTTATTAATGGCTTTTGGAGCTGAACCTAATTTCTTGCAAGCCTACATTATGCAGACTATCTTTTATCTAATTTTACCTTATACTCCAACACCAGGAGCAAGTGGAGTTGCTGAATTAGGTTTTGCATCTTTATTTATAGCTTTTATACCTAAAGATATTGTAGGTTTAGTTACTTTAAGCTGGAGAGTAGCAACTTTTTATTTTATATTAGTAGTCGGAGGATTTTTTGCTATTAGAGAAATAAGTAAAAAGAGGAGTAATGATGAATAAATTTGCAGAAGTAATCGTTGATATACCTGTACAAAAATTTGATAAAGCATATGACTATATTATACCTGATGATTTAATAAGTGAGTTAAAAGTTGGAATGGCAGTAAAGATAAAATTCGGAAGAAGAAAACTAAGGGCCTTTATTGTCAAAATAAAGGATAAGACAGAAGTTGAGAAAGAAAGTTTAAAAAATATAGAAAGCATAATAACGAAAGAAGTTTTTTTTAATAAAAAGGATTTAAAGCTATATAGGTGGATCAGTGATAATTACTGTACATTATTAATAAATGTTATAAAAGCAGCTGTTCCAACAGCTGTTTTCAAAGGTAATATTAGAAAAAAAACAATAAAAGCGGTAGTACTTAATATAGATGAAAAAATCATAGATAATTATCTAGAAGATTTAAAAACAAGAGCATCCAGTCAGTATAAAGTATTGGATTATATAAAAAATAATAATAAAAAACATAAGGTAAAAGATCTTTTAGATAAGCTAGAAGTATACAGGGGTTCAGTAGATGGTTTAGTTGATAAAGGAATTTTAAAATATACAGAATTTATTGAACATAGGTCACCATATAAAGATTTTGATTTAAAGATGGCTGAGGAATTAAAACCAACTAAAAACCAAAAAGAAGTCTTAAATATAATAAAAGGTAATTTATTAAAAGATAGTCACCAAACTTATCTTTTGCACGGTGTTACTGGTTCTGGTAAAACCGAAGTATATATACAGTTGATTAAGGAAATAATCAAAAAAGATAAAGGTGCAATCTTATTAGTTCCTGAGATATCTTTAACTCCTGTCATGGTGAAAAGATTTTACAGTAGGTTTGGAGATGAAATTGCTGTACTACATTCAGGCCTATCAACTGGTGAAAGATATGATGAATGGAGAAATATTAAAACAGGCAAATCAAAGATAGTAATCGGTGCTAGGTCAGCAGTTTTTGCACCGGTAAAAGATTTAGGAATTATAATTATAGATGAAGAACATGAAAACTCATACAAACAAAATACACACCCTTATTACCATGCTAGGGAGGTTGCAATAAAAAGAGCTAAGATTAATGATATCGACTTAATATTAGGTTCTGCCACTCCTTCATTAGAGAGTTACTATAAATCTAAAGAAAAAGATTATAAATACTTATCATTACCTAAAAGAATTGATGATAAAAAAATGCCGCCGGTTAATATTGTTAATATGAAAGAAGAACTAAAAAAAGGTAATACTTCAATATTTAGCGGATATCTTGAAAATGGTTTAAGTAGTACATTAAAAAAAGGTGAACAAGCGATATTGTTTTTAAACCGCCGCGGATATTCTAGTTTTGTTTTATGTAGAAGTTGTGGAGAAGTAATTAAATGTGACAACTGCGATATTTCAATGACTTACCATCAAAACAAAAATGAACTGGTTTGTCACTACTGTGGCAATACAAAAAAAATGCCAAAATACTGCCCAAACTGTAGTAGTAAATATATAAAAGATTTTGGAGTAGGTACTGAAAGAATAGAAAAAGAGGTTAAAAAGAAGTTCCCTGAAGCTAAGGTTGTAAGAATGGACTATGATACAACTACAAAAAAGGGAGCTCATCGAAAAATACTTGATAAGTTAGAAAATCAAAAAATAGATATTTTGATTGGAACTCAAATGGTAGCAAAGGGACATGATTATCCCAATATATCATTAGTTGGTGTAATAACAGCTGATACTATAATGAATTTACCTGATTTTAGGTCTGCTGAAAGAACCTTTCAATTATTAACTCAGGTTGCAGGTAGAACTGGTCGAGGAACTAAGAAAGGTAAAGTTGTTATTCAGAGCTATAATCCAGAACATTACAGTA
Source organism: Bacillota bacterium (assembly GCA_051745185.1). Classification (GTDB taxonomy): domain Bacteria; phylum Bacillota; class Halanaerobiia; order Halanaerobiales; family M55B127; genus M55B127. The sequence goes on along the minus strand of JBNJDV010000002.1, from coordinate 23,509 downwards.
TATTAGCAGCAAAGGATCATAACTATGAGTATTTTTATGAAAAGGAGATAAGTTTAAGAAAAATATTGAAATATCCTCCTTTTAAACACCTAATAAATATCACTTTAGTACACCAATATAAAAAGAAAGCTGAAAATTCAGCCAAAAAGTTGTATAATAGTATAAAGGAATATAAACAAATTGAACAAATCATTGGACCATCATCTGCTCCTATTGAAAGAATCAGGGGTGAATATAGGGTTCAAGTATTACTGAAATTCGATACTATTAAACAACGCAAAGATTTTATATTAGAATTTAAGGATAAATATTTAACAGAGATATCAACAAATGTGAAGTATAATATTGATGTAGATCCAATATCAATGTTATAATACTAAAAAGAGGTGATAGAAGTGGCTGTACTACCAATAAGAAAGATCGGTGATCCAGTTTTAAGAAGCAGATCAAATGAAGTTAAAAATATAAATGAAAGCACAAAAGAACTGATTGAAAATATGATAGATTCTATGGAGGCAGCAGATGGAATAGGATTAGCAGCCCCACAGATTGGTATATTACAGAGAGTAATTGTAGTTAAAGTAGAGGATGATTTAAGGATTTTAATAAACCCATCTGTTATTGTTAAAGAGGGTGAAGCTTTTGCTGAAGAAGGTTGTTTAAGTGTACCTGGTAAAACAGGTATAGTAAAAAGAGCTGATAAAGCAACGATTGAAGGTCTTAATGAAAATAATGAAAAAGTTAAATATAAATTAGAAGGATTAAAAGCAAGAGCATTTCTACATGAAATAGATCATTTAGATGGAACTCTTTTTGTAGATAAGGCAATAGAAGTAAAAGAAGATAATGTGGAGTGATACAATAATGAATATTGTTTTTGCCGGTACACCTGATTTTGCAGTACCCAGTTTAGAGATTTTATCAAAAAATGATCAATTCAACATTAAGGCTGTAATAACACAACCCGATAGAAAAAGGGGTAGAGGAAAGAAAGTTCGATACACACCTGTAAAAAAATCAGCTAAAAAATATAATTTAGAGATAATGCAGCCTAAAAATATTAATAATAAGAAAACAATTAATAAATTAAAACAACTAGATATTGATTTATTGGTTGTAGTTGCTTATGGACAAATATTATCTAAAAAGTTACTTGATTTACCTAAATACGGGTGTATTAATTTACATGCCTCATTATTACCCACATATAGAGGTTCAAGCCCTATTCAGCAAGCTATTTTAGATGGTAAAGAAAAAACCGGTGTTACTACAATGTTTATGGATGAGGGTTTAGATACCGGTGATATCATTAAACAAAAAGAAGTTAATATATATGAAGAAGATAATGCTGGTAATTTACATGATAGGTTAGCATCAGCAGGAGCAGAACTACTTGAAGAAACGATACTAGACTTTGTAAGTAATCCAAATAATGTAAAAAGAACTAAACAAGATCCTAATAAATCTAGTTATACTACTCAACTTAGTAAAGATGATGGTTTAATTGATTGGTCAAAGAAGGCAGATTATATCAAAAATTTTGTTAGGGCAATGAATCCCTGGCCGGGATCTTTTACCTATCTAGATTCAAAGCTTTTAAAAATATATAAGATAGAGGTTACTAAAAATAAGAGCAGTAAAGAGCCGGGTACTATCATAAGTGCTGATCCAAAGGAAGGCTTATTAATTCAAACCGGAGATAATATTGTAAAAATAATTGAACTTCAGTTGTCAGGGAAAAAAAGAATGAAATATGATGATTTTTTAAGAGGTTATTCGATTGAAAAATATAAAAAGTTAGAAAATAATAAATAATATTTATATATTACATTTAATATTGAGAGGTGATATCTATGTTTTTTTATGATCCAACTATAATTATTTTGATACCGGTTTTGATTATTGCTATGTATGCACAGTATAAAGTAAAAAGTACTTTTAATAAGTATTCAAAAATTACCACAAATAAAAATATGAGTGCTGATGAAATAGTAAGAAATTTATTAAATGAAAATGGGATTAATAATGTGGATGTTCAAAAAATAAAGGGTAAGCTAACAGACCATTATGATCCCAAGAAAAAAGTATTAAATTTGTCTGAGAATATTTATGGTAGTAATTCAGTTGCCGCAATAGGGGTTGCAGCTCATGAAGCAGGACATGCTATCCAGGATGCTCGAGGGTATAAGCCCTTAAAACTTAGAGCTAGCTTAGTTCCGGCAGCAAGTATTGGTTCTAGCTGGGGGCTTCCAATGGCAATTATTGGATTTTTTCTCCAGACTCAATTTTTAATTGTACTAGGTTTCATAATGTTTTTTGGTGCATTTGTTTTCCATCTAGTTACATTACCAGTAGAATTTAATGCAAGTAATAGGGCACTAACAATGCTTAAAAATAATAGTATTTTAAATGCAAAAGAACTTAAAGGTGCTAAAAAGGTTCTAAGGGCAGCAGCATTTACTTATGTCTCTGCTACTTTAGTTGCACTTGCAAACTTAGTTAGAATAGTCCTCTTATTTGGAATGGGAAGAAATGACTAAAATAAATGTTTTAAATTTTAATCAAAATGAATTACAAAAAAAATTTGATGAACAAAATATTCAATCATTTAGAGCTAAACAAGTCTTCAACTGGATTTATAAAAATGGTGTTTTAGACTTTTCAAATATGTCTAATCTTTCAAGTGATCTTATTGCAAGCTTAAATGATAAATATGATTTAAATACTTTAAAATTAAACAAAAAATTAATTGCCGAAGATGGTACCCAAAAATATTTGTGGGAAACAAAAGATAATAACTTAGTTGAGAGTGTTTTTTTGCCGTATGAAGATGAAAATAGATATTCAATCTGTGTTTCAACTCAAATTGGTTGTTCAATAGGTTGTAAATTTTGTGCAACAGGTATTGATGGACTAATACGCGATCTTTCAACAGCTGAAATTATTGAACAAATATTGAAAATTCAAATTGATATAAGTAAAAATAATTTCGGCAATCCCTCAATAACAAACATTGTTTTTATGGGAATGGGTGAACCGTTTTTAAATTATGATAACCTTATGAAATCAGTAAGAATTTTAAATGATCAAAATGGTTTTAATATAGGAATGCGAAAGATGACAATATCTACTTCAGGTATTGTTGACAAAATAAATAAATTAGCTGATAATAATGACCAAATTGGATTAGCAGTTTCTTTAAATGCTCCCAATGATAGATTAAGAAATAAATTAATGCCAATAAATAAAAAGTATAATCTGAATAAATTATTTAAAGCTGTTGATTATTATATTAAAAAAACTAATCGCAGGGTAACTTTTGAATATGTTTTGATAAAAGATATTAATGATAGTGAAGTTCATCTTCAGCAGTTAATTAATTTAATGAAAAACAAATTAGTTCATGTAAATTTAATTCCGGTTAATCCAGTACCGGAATTAAATATTAAAAGACCACAAAAATATATAGTAGAAAAATTCAAAAATGAGTTGGAAAAAGAAAGAATTCCTGTTAGTATTAGAATTGAAAAGGGTACAAATATTAAGGCAGCATGTGGGCAGTTGAGATCTAGCTTTAAAGATGGAGGTTAAAGATGAGTTTTAATGTTTTTACCAATATCGGTAATAAGCGACAAAATAATGAAGATAGTTATTTAATACTAGAACCTAAAGAAGACCACCATATATTAGCGGTAGCTGATGGTATGGGTGGTCATAATGCGGGGGAAGTAGCAAGCAGTATTGCTATTGAAAGTATAAAAAATTATTCTTTTAATTTTGATGATAATATAATAAAACAGATTGAATATGTAATTAACAATGCAAATAAAGATATTTTTACACATTCTAAAAATAATGGTGAACTTAAAGAAATGGGAACTACTTTAACGTTAACCATTATAAAAGATAGTAAATTATATTTTGGACACGTGGGTGACAGTAGAATTTATCTTTATGATGATATGTTAAAACAGATTACTACAGACCATTCATTGGTCAATGATCTGGTTAAAAGCAAGTCAATTGATCCCAATGAAGCCTTTAATCATCCCCAAAAGAATATTATTACTCAAGCATTAGGTGTTGATAAAGAGTTGGAAATACAGTCTGCTAAGCTAGATATAAAGTCCAATAATATTGTTATGTTATGTACAGATGGACTTACAGATATGATTAGGTTTAAAAACATAGAAAAAGTATTTAAAAATTATGATGATGTGGAAGATATGATAGAAACTCTTGGCGAAAAAGCTTTACAAAATGGTGGGCAAGATAATATAACTATAATAATGGGCAGGATATAACTATATGAGGTGTCAAAATGATTGGTAAACTTTTAAATGAACGTTATAAAATTGAAAGACAAATTGGAAGCGGTGGAATGGCTTTAGTCTATGAAGCAAAGGATATTTTGCTTGATAGAAAAGTAGCTATAAAAATGCTGCGTCCTGAATTTGTGTCTGATGAGGACTTTATAAACAAATTTAGACATGAGGCCAAAGCAGTAGCTCGAATAACTCATCCAAATGTCGTTAGCATCTATGATATTGTTGAAAGTGAAAATAGTCTTTATCTTGTCATGGAGTTTATTGAAGGTAGAGATTTAAAAAGCATAATAAAAAAAAGAGGTAAACTATCTGCTGTAGAAGCATTAGATATTGCAAACCAGGTAACAGCTGGTGTAGAAGTTGCTCATCAAAATAATATTATACACTGTGATATAAAGCCTCATAATATTTTAATTACAGATAATAATCAGGTTAAAGTAACTGACTTTGGTATTGCAAGAGCAGTTACTTCTTCAACCATGACGATAACCGATACAATAATGGGTAGTGCGAATTACTTTTCTCCCGAACAGGCTCAGGGTAAAGAAATAAATACTTATTCTGACATATATTCAATAGGTATAGTACTATATGAAATGATCAGCGGCCAGGTACCTTTTGATGGAGAAAGCCCTATTTCAGTTGCACTTAAACATATACAAAAAAAACCTAAAGAATTAATAGAATTAAATCCTTCAATACCTGAAGATCTAAATGAATTGGTTATGAAGGCGTTAGCTAAAGATCCTAATGATAGGCATAAAAATGCAGCACAGTTAAGAGAAGAGATTGTAAAAACATTAAAAAATATAGAAGTAAAAGAAAAAAATAATAAAGAAAATAAAGAAAAAAATATAAATGATGAGAATAATAAGACTAAAATATTAAAAAAATCTGATATAAATAAAAAGAGTAGTTCTAAAGATAAAAAAGAAAAGAATTCAGAAGATAAATTGTCAAGTAAAGAATATGTTGCAAATAAACCTAAAAAACCTACTAAATTAAGAAAATGGATTATCTGGATTGTAGCGTTAGTATTACTAGTCTCAACAGCAGTATTTGGTGTAATTTACTTTTTTAAAGTGTATACAGAGGTACCTATCGTTAAGGTTCCTGATTTGATAGAAACTGAAATAACTGAAGCTGAGGATATAGCAGAACAACAGGGTTTAAGTGTTCAGATTTCGGAAGAAGTTTTTCATAATGATATTGAAAGTGGGAAAATAGTTACTCAGGAGCCCCAACCTGGTGAAAGAGTAAAACAAACAAGAAAAATTGCAGTTACAGTAAGTCAAGGTCCAAAAATAGTAGAAATACCAGATTTTAATGGACGCCCTTTACGAGAAGTTGAGGTTATTATAGATAATTTAGGGTTAAAACTAGATGAAATAAACCGTGAGTATAGTGAAATATTAAGCGAGAATCATGTAATCTCTCAAGATCCAGAACCAGGTACTGAAATTGAAATTAATACTCCTATCAAAATTACTGTGAGTGATGGTCCAAAACCTGAAATGGTGCTAATGCCATCATTAGTTGGATTGCAAAGAGAGAGTGCATTTGAATTAATACAACAAAGTGGTTTAGAAGCCGGGAAACTATCATACAGCGATTCTACAAGGTATGAAGAAGGTCTAATTATTAGTCAAGAGTTTCCTGCAGGAGAAGAAGTACCAGACGGTTCTTCAGTAAATTTAGAAATAAGTACTGGTCTTGTTAATAATGGTGGTTTTGAAGAACACAGTACAAATATTGGAATCAATATAGTAGGTACTGATGATCAAGAAATTAAAATAGTTGTAAATGACAGCAACGGTGAAGAAGTTGCATATCAAAAAGTTCATAATCCTGGTGAATATGTAAATAAAACCATATACAGTGTAGGACCTACTACAATAGAAATTTATAGGGACGGCCAGCTTATCAAAGAACAGGAGATAGACAGTTAAATGGGAGGTTATTAATGGAGGGTATTATTACAAAAACACTAGGTGGGTTTTTCTTTGTAAAAACCAACGGAGAAGTTCACAAGTGTAGAATTAGAGGAAAGATACAAAAGAATGTATATCCAGGTGATATTGCAGTAATTGATCCAAAAGAGGAAATTGTAGAATCTGTAAAATCAAGAAAAAATTTATTAGAGAGACCTAAGGTTGCTAATGTTGAACAGGTACTTTTAATGCATTCACTAAAAAATCCTCCTTTAGACGAGAAATTATTAGACAGATTTATTTTAATGGCGGAATCATCAGGTCTAAAACCCTTATTGGTTTTTAATAAAATAGATTTAGTGGATAATTTAGAAGAGTTCAAAGAAAGATTATATAAATATAATGATATTGGGTATAAGATTTTTTTTATAAGTGCTAAAAATCATTTGGGATTAGATAAACTTTATCGAGAATTAGAAAACTATATATCTGTTATTGCAGGTCCTAGTGGTAGTGGTAAATCAACCTTAATTAACAGTATAGTAAAAGATAGTGAAATTCCTACAAAAGAAGTAAGTCGGAAATTAAATAGAGGTGTTCATACTACAAGTCACGTAGAGCTTATTCCTCTTTCTAGTAAGGGATATATTGTTGATACGCCTGGATTCACTAGTATTAATATAGAAAATATTGAATCTGATGAACTTAGATACTACTTTCCAGAGTTTGAAGAATATAACAATAGATGCAAGTTTAATACCTGTACTCATACCCATGAACCTGGTTGTGAAGTTAAAAGAAAAGTAAAAGAAAATTTAATTTATGATTCAAGATATCAAAGTTATAAAAAGATATTTCAAGAATTAAAAGAAAAAGAGGATGATATATATGGTTAATTTTGCACCATCAATTTTAGCAGCAGACTTTAGTAATTTAAAAGAAGAAGTAGATAAGGTAAGTTCTACAAAGTATCTTCATTTAGATATAATGGATGGAAGGTTTGTTCCAAACATTACTTACGGTCCACTGGTTATTAAATCTATACGACCCTATAGTAATCAGATCTTTGATACCCATTTAATGATTGTAGAACCAGAAAAATATATTAAAGAATTTGCCGAAGCGGGCAGTGATATAATAACTGTACATGTTGAAGCAACTAATCACATTCATAGAGCAGTTCAAATGATAAAAAATCAAGATTGTAAAGCTGGTGTTAGCCTTAATCCCGGCACAGATTTAAATACATTGAAATATATTATTGATGATGTTGATTTAGTTTTACTGATGTCTGTAAACCCCGGATTTGGAGGGCAGAAGTTTATTCAAAGCTCTTTAGATAAATTAAAAAGGTTAAAAGAGATGGTTGAAAAAAGTAAAACAGATACCATAATAGAAATAGATGGTGGTATCAATTTTGATAATATCAAAGAAGTTGCAGAGGCTGGTGCAGATCTAATAGTAAGTGGATCAAAAATTTTCAAAGGTAATCCTGAAGATAATCTAGACAAATTTAGAAAGATCTTGGGAAGTAGTTGATTTCAAATGAAAAAAACTCTAATTGTACTTAACGGAGTAAATATTGAAAATAAGAAAGAGTTTTTTAGATTAATCGAATCCTATAATAATATTATAGCAGTGGATGGCGGCTATAAATTTTTTAAAAAAATTACAAAAAAGGAACCAGATACTATAATTGGTGATTTTGATTCTTTACAACGAGATTCAAAAATGTTAAAAGATTTTGATGGTGAAATCTTTGAATTCAGTAGTGATAAGGATAAAACTGATGGTGAATTAGCCATTGATTACTGTAAAAATAACAATATAAAGAATATAAGTATAATAGGAGCAACAGGTGGTAGGATAGACCAACAGTATGGAAATATAATACTTCTAGATTATGCTTTAATAAATGGAATTAATGCAAAAATAATAGAACCAGGACTTCAAGTTGGTATAGTTGATAAAACAAAGATTATAAAAAACAAAAAGGGCTATACCCTTTCAATTTTCTCATTAACTGAAGATACTATTATAAATAAGCTAAGTGGTTTTAAATATGAATTAGACAATTATACTTTAAAAAGAGAAAGCAGTCGAGGGATAAGTAATGTGATTATAGAAGATAAAGCATTAATAGATGTTGGTGAAGGCAAGTTATTATTTTTTATATGTCAAAAATGTTAATAGGGGAATATTATGAGAAAAATAGATCAAGAAATTATAACAAAAGAAATAGCGCAAGCAGTTAAAACTGCAAATTTTTCCATAAGTGAAGATTTGTTAGACAAGTTTAAGCATGCTTTAAAAAATGAAAAATCTATGTTGGGAAAAGATATATTAAAAGAGTTAATAAAAAATGCTAAAATTGCAGAAGGTGAAAAAATACCAATCTGTCAGGATACCGGAATTGTAGTTATTTTTGCAGAAATTGGTGAAGATGTTTTTATTGAAGGAGATCTATTCGAAGCAATAAATTTTGGTATTAAAATAGGATATAACGAAGGTTTTTTAAGAAAATCAGTTGTAAAAGATCCTTTTGATCGTGAAAATACTGGTGATAATACTCCAGCTGTAATATATACAGAATGGGTATCTGGAAATAAGTTAAATTTCAAAGTTTTAATTAAAGGTGCTGGCAGTGAAAATATGAGTAGAATAAAGATGTTTAATCCTACTGCTTCCAAAGCTGAAATATTAAAATTTATTATTGATACCGTTAAAAAAGCAGGGGCAAATGCCTGTCCTCCATATATTTTAGGTATTGGGATTGGTGGAACATTTGAAAAAGCTGCTATGCTTTCTAAAAAGGCTTTGGTATCAGATAAAGAAAATAACAATGAAGTAAAGAAATTCGAACAAAAGATACTCAATGAAGTAAACAAAACTGGAATAGGACCAGCGGGCCTAGGAGGCACTGTAACGGCTTTGGATGTAAAGGTCTTAACTTACCCTTGCCACATCGCTTCTCTGCCTGTAGCAGTTAATATTAACTGTCATGCTTCACGTCATATTTCAATTACTATATAACTAGGTGATAAAAATGAATATAGAGACACCTCTTACAGATAAAAAAATAAAAAAGCTAAAAACCGGAGATAGGATATATTTAAGTGGTTATGTATATACAGCTCGTGACCAGGTTCATCAAAAATTATTTAATCTTATAAAAAATAACAAAAAGTTACCGATTGACCTAAAGGATGCAGTTATCTATTACACTGGTCCTGCACCTTCAAAGCCGGGTCAGGCTATAGGAGCTTGTGGTCCAACAACAAGTTATCGCATGGATAAATTTACACCAATACTTCTAAAAAATGGTCTTAAAGGGATGATTGGTAAAGGTCCACGTTCAAAAGAAGTAAAAAAGTCAATAGTAGAAAATAATGCTGTCTATTTTGCAGCCACAGGTGGTGCTGCCGCCTTATTGTCAAAAACAATTATTGATTCAAAGATTGTTGCCTATCCTGAATTAAATACAGAAGCTATTCGACTGCTCAAAGTAAGTAAGTTTCCATTGGTTGTAATTAATGATAGTTATGGCAATGATTTATATGAAGAAGGACAAAACAACTATAATGAATTGAGGTAATCCGATGGATTATAGTAATGAAGCACTTAAACTACATAAAAAACTTCAAGGTAAACTATCTATAAAAAATAAATATAAAATTGAAAACAAACATGACCTCAGTTTACTTTATACTCCAGGAGTAGCTGAAATCTGTAAAGAAATTATAAAAGATAAAGATCAATTATATAACTACACAATAAAAAGTAATAGTGTTGCCGTTATTACTGACGGTAGTGCAGTTTTAGGTCTGGGAGATATTGGCCCAGAGGCTGCCCTGCCGGTAATGGAAGGTAAAGCAATATTATTTAAAGAGTTTGCTAATGTTGATGCATATCCACTATGTATAAAAAGAAATAATAACAAAGAATTTATTCAAAATGTAGTAAATTTAAGCTCCTCTTTAGGAGGAATAAATTTGGAAGATATTAAAGCTCCGTTTTGTTTTGAAATTGAGAAAAGTTTAAAAGAAAAACTTAATATACCAGTTTTTCATGATGACCAGCATGGTACTGCTGTTGTAGTGTTAGCTGGTTTAATTAATGCCTTAAAATTAGTTAATAAAAATATAGAAGATATTAAAATTGTGATAACTGGTGCTGGTGCTGCCGGTTATGCTGTAACAAAACTACTTAAAGTTGCCGGAGCTGAAAACATTACTGTTTTAGATATTGACGGTGTAGTATATAATAATAGAGAAGGAAATGATAAGTATCTTAATGAACTAGCTAAAATAACTAAGAAAACAAACAATGGAAAGTTAAAAGAAGTAATTGTTGGATCTGATGTATTTATTGGTGTATCTACTTCAGATCTTTTAGATAAAGATATGGTTAAATCAATGAATTTAAAACCAATTATTTTTGCATTAGCAAATCCGGATCCAGAAATAGATCCTCAAGTTGCAAAAGATGCAGGAGCATATATAGTTGCTACAGGTAGATCTGATTATAATAATCAGATTAATAATGTTTTAGCTTTCCCTGGTATTTTTAGAGGTGTTTTAGATGTTGGTGCAAAGGAAATAAGTGAGGGCATGAAACTTAAAGCTGCTCATGCAATTGCAGAAATAAGAAAGGAAAACTTAGATAAAGATAGAATTATTCCAGATGTATTTAATAAAGAAATTGTAAAAGGGGTTGCCTTAGCCTGTGCCAAAGAAGCAATAGATAAAGGTTTAACAAGAAAAAAGGTAAGTTTTGAAAACGTTAAAGAAAAGATTATAAATAATTTAAATTAAAAAGGAGTTTATCCATTTAATCATGAATAAACCCCGTTAAAATAATCTATTAATATGCACGTTGAACTTTACCTGCTTTAAGACATTTAGCACACACAGTAACTTTTTGTTTTTTTCCATCAACAATCGCTTTAACTTTTTGAAGGTTGGGTTTTTGGGTGCGACTTGTAACACTTGTTACATTTCTACCAACTCCACCTTTTTTCTTAGCTTTACCACGTCTTCTGATTCTATTTGCATTATTACTACCTTTACCGCATATTTCACAATATTTGGCCACTTGTAACACCTCCTGTATCTGAATATAACTTTTTTCAGTCAAATATTATTTTAACACACAATAGAGGGGTGTGACAAGTAATTTATTGTATTATGGAATAAAGCAACTTTAATTTAAAGCTGAAATTTGTAGAAAAAACTATCTATGTTGCAAGATATATCAATCTATAGTAAAATTACAATGTATATAAAGAGAGGTGAAAAAAATGAGTAAAGAGATTGAAAATAATTTTGGCAAAATATTAATTGCTGAAGAAGTTATAGAAAATATAGCCGCCCTTTCAGCTATGGAATGCTATGGACTTGTAGGTATGTCTTCAAAAAACATGCAGGATGGTATAGCTGATTTATTAGGTTGGGATAATTTAAGTAAAGGTGTATCAGTTGAAATACAAGACGACGAAGTTAAGATTGAATTAAACATTATTGTTGAATATGGAACAAACATTCATGAGGTTGCAAATAATATAATCGAGCGAGTTAAATATACTTTAAAAAATAGAGTAGGAATTGAAGTTAATAATATCGATATAAACGTTCAGGGAGTGAGAATAGGTAATGGCACAGAATGAGATAATAAAAACAATAAACGGTAAATTATTTAAAAAGATGTGTTATGGTGCACTAAACAGACTTGAAAACCAACAGTCATATATTGATTCCTTAAATGTTTTTCCTGTTCCCGATGGTGATACTGGTACTAATATGTTACTTACCTTTCAGGAAGCAGTAGAAAATTTAGAGCAGGCTGGATCTGAGAGAATTGATAAGTTAACACAAGCTCTTTCAAAAGGAGCATTAATGGGAGCTAGAGGCAATTCGGGTGTTATATTATCTCAGCTTTTAAGAGGGTTTTCAGAAGCAAATAAATATAAAAAAGTAATGAGTAACGAAGATTTAATAAAATCATTATCAATGGCTGCAAGAATAGCTTATCAGGGTGTTTTAAAACCTGTTGAAGGAACAATTTTAACAGTATCTAGAAAAGCAGCTAAAAGAGCAGAAGACCTAAGAGATATTGAAGATATTGATCAATTACTTAAAAAAGTTATTGAAAGTGCTCATAAAGCGTTAAATAAAACACCTGAACAGCTACCACAGTTAAAAGAAGCGGGTGTAGTAGATGCTGGTGGTCAGGGTTATTTAACAATTTTAGAAGGTATGAGAGAAGGTTTATCCGGAAAAGTAGAGGTTACTGAACCTAGAGCAGCCAAAAGAGATGTTTCTGAAGAAGAAGTTGATTTAAAATATGGTTACTGTACTCAAACTTTAATCAATGTTAAAGATAAATCTGTTGAAATTGAAGAAATTAAAAATGATATAGAACAGTTTGGAGATTCACTTATGGTAGTAGGAGATGAAGAAATTATTAAAATCCATATTCATACCAATCATCCTGGAATAATACTTGAATATGCATTAAAAACAGGCAGCCTAGAAGATATCAAAATTGATAATATGAGACTGCAAAATGCTGAAATGAGAGAAAAACATGAGATGAAACAAATGGAAGAATATGAAAACTTAAAAGAGCAAAGCACTGAAGATTTTGATGAAAAATTAATTATTAATTCTAAAGTTAAAGAATTAAATAGAAAAACTGGTATTATAGCTGTTGCAAAAGGCAAAGGAATCAAAAATATACTTATGGAACTAGGAGTAGATTTAATTATTGATGGTGGACAGTCTATGAATCCAAGTATTAATGATTTTGTAGATGCATTAGAAAAAATCGAACAAGATAAAGTTATAATACTACCTAATAATAAAAATATAATCTCAGCTGCTCAACAAGCTTCATCATTATCTGATAAAGATATAAGTGTAGTTGAAACTAAAGCTATACCACAAGCTATTGCAGCTTTGTTAGTATTTAATGACCAAGATGAATTAGCTGACTTAAAGGATAATATGGAATCTGAAATTTCAAATGTGAAAACAATAGAAATTACACATGCTGTAAAAAATTCAAAGGTAAATGGTTATGAAATTGAAGAAAATGACGTATTAGGTTTAGTTAACGGTATAATTAAAGCTGTAGGTAATAGTGAACTTGAGGTTATAGAAGAACTTATTGAAAATGATTGGGAAGATGAGGATTTAATAACTATCTATTATGGAGATGGAGCAACAGAAGATGATGCTCAAGAGATAAAAAGTAAATTTACAGAAAGAGCTAGTGATGCAGAGGTAGAAATATATAAAGGGGGTCAACCACTTTATCCATATATAATTTCACTAGAATAAATAATAAGCGAGGTAATAATAATGAAAATAGGTATTTTAACAGACAGCACATGTGATTTACCGGAAAATATATTAAATGAATATGATATTAATGTAATTCCATTAACAGTTAGTTTGGAAAATAAACAGTATAAGGATAAAGTTGATATAACATCAGAGCAGTTTTTTAAAAAAATAAAAAATACAGATCAACTGCCGACAACTTCTCAACCTTCTGCTGGAGAGTTTGCAGAAATATATGATAAATTAAATCAACAATATGATCACATTCTCTCAATACATTTATCAGAACACTTAAGTGGAACAATACAGTCAGCGAAGTTAGCATTAAAAGAAAATCCAGAATTTAATGTTACAATTATAGACTCGAAATCTACTTCTATGGGATTAGGCTTTTTAGTAATATTAGCAGCAAAATTAATCAATATGGGTTACAAATTAGATAAGTTAATTAATATATTGGAGATGGCTCGTAAAGATATTAAAATTTATTTAACAGTTGATAATCTATCATATTTACAAAAAGGTGGAAGAATAAATAAGGCAGAATCTTTTATAGGTAATTTAATTAATCTAAAGCCAATTTTAAAATTAGACTTTAATTCAACAAGTGTTGAACCAATTGGTAAAGTAAGAGGAAACAAAAATATTCACAAAAAATTTGTGAGCTATGTTGAAAGTTATGTAGCTAAAAATGAATCTGAAAATAAATATTGGTTTGGCCTTTTATATGGAGAGCATGAATATGTGACAGAGTTTGAAAACAAGTTTCAAGAATATTTAAATTCAAAAAAGATCAATTATGATTACTATGAAAATAATGTTGGACCTGTTATAGGTAGTCATACAGGACCTTCTGTATATGGTATTATTCTTTTTAAGGGTGGTAAATATTTAGATGAGTAAATCTAATAATGAAGAGATTAGGTTCTTAACTGGTGTAGGACCTAAGTTTGAAAAAAAACTTAATAAATTAGATATAAATTCACTGGAAGATCTATTTTATTATTTTCCAAGGACTTATGAAGATCGAGGAAAATTTAAAGAGATTAGATTTATTAGACCTAAAGAAGATATAGCTTTAAAGGTAAAAGTTATTGATAAAAACCTTATAAAAAGGGGTAGATATAAATCAATACTTAAAGTAACTTTTAGCGACGGCACTGATACAGTTGTTAGTACTTGGTTTAATCAATCATATCTAAATGATGTTTTTAAAAAAGGGAAAAGGTTTAATCTTTATGGACAGTTAAATGAAAAAAGTTTTTTTAAATACAATAAAAAAGAGATTTTAAATCCGATATATGAAGAAATTAAAGAGGATAAGCCAACAATTCATACAGGAAGAGTTGTACCAATTTATTCACTGACAGAAGGGATAACTCAAAAAAGGATTAGATATATAATTTATCAAGCTTTAAAAGAACATATTAATGATTTAAATGAGTTTTTACCTAAGTATATTGTTGATAAATATAACTATGTAAATATAAAAGAAGCGATTTTTAATATGCACTTTCCTCAAGACAGAAACACTTTTGTTCAAGCGAGAAACAGATTGGCTTTTGAAGAACTTTTTCTATTTGAGATTATTATGTTAAATCGAAAGAAAAACTATCGTAAAAAATCAGGAATCAAACATGAAAAAAAAGAAGCCCAGTTAAATCGATTTATTAATAAACTTGATTTTAAGTTAACTGTTGCTCAACTTGATGTTTGGGATGAAATCAAAAACGATATGGAAAAAGAGCATCCTATGCAGAGATTACTTCAGGGAGATGTTGGATCAGGTAAAACAGTGGTGGCTGTTATGTCTTTGATAAAGACTATAGAAAACGGATATCAAGGAATATTAATGGCCCCAACAGAGATATTGGCTGAACAACATTATATCAAACTAAAAAAAATGTTGACTGATTTCAATTATAATATTGAGCTTTTAATTGGAAGTATAAAAGATTCTAAAAAAAATAAAATAACTCAAAGAATAAAAAATAATAGAGTTGATTTAATAATAGGCACACATGCCTTATTTCAAAAGGATGTAGATTATTCAGATATAGGTTTAATAGTAATAGATGAACAACATAGATTTGGAGTTGAACAAAGATATAAACTAAAGAAAAAAGGGAAAAATCCAGATTTATTAGTAATGACTGCTACACCTATCCCAAGATCATTAGCATTAACAATGTATGGGGATCTTGATTTATCTATTATTGATGAAATGCCTCCTGGTAGAAAACCAGTAATTACTACCTGGAGAACCTCAAAAAGCAGAGGAAAAATTTATAGTTTTATTAAAGATAAAATTAATAATGGTGAACAGGTCTATGTAGTGTGTCCTTTAATAGAACCCTCTGAGGATTTAGATGCTTTATCAGTATTAGAGACTAAGGAACTTTTAGAAAATACATATTTGAAGGAATTTAATATTAAAGCTCTACATGGTCAGTTGAAAAGTGATGAGAAAAATAAGATAATGAGTGATTTTGTAAATCAAAATATTGATGTCTTAATATCAACAACTGTTATTGAAGTTGGAGTAGATGTAAAAACAGCTAATATCATGGTTGTTGAAAATGCTGAAAGATTTGGTTTAGCACAGCTTCACCAATTGAGGGGAAGAGTAGGTAGAAGTAACAAACAAGCTTACTGTATACTTATAGCTAATCCAAATACAGAAGAAGCTAAAAGACGATTAGAAGTTATGACAGAAACAAATGATGGGTTTAAAATATCAGAAGCTGACTTAGAAATAAGAGGTCCTGGTGAATTTTTTGGAAAAAGGCAGCATGGGATTAATGATTTGAAGGTTGCAAATATTTTAAAAGACACTAAAATATTAGCAAAAGCTAATAAGGAAGCTAATAAAATTATTAGTATTGATAATTGGGATGACAAATATAAAAGTTTGTCCAAACGAATTAAAGAACTTAAAATAATAATATAACAAAGAGGGATTTAATGAGAGTAATTGCTGGAAGAGCTGGTGGTATAAAACTAAAAAGCATTAAAACTAAAAAAGTAAGGCCAACCTTAGATAGAGTGAAGGAAGCTTTATTTAGTATGTTATTACCCTATATGCCTAAAGAAAAAGGATTGGATCTTTTTGCTGGATTTGGTACTTTAGGATTAGAAGCAGTAAGTAGGGGAGTAAATTCAATGACTTTTGTTGAAAAAAACAAAAGGTATGTAAAAATTATTGAAGAAAATATTGATAAATGTAAATTCAATGAGATGTCTCAGGTTATTTATGATGATGTCTTTAATTTTTTGAAGTCAACTGATAAAAAATATGATCTTGTCTTTTTAGACCCACCTTACAATCAAAACTTAGTTAACAAAACTTTAAATTTATTAATAGATAATAGTTTATTACATAAGGGGTCTCTTATAATTGTAGAACATCATAAAGGAGAAATAGTTGAAGATATTGAACAATTAATAGTAATAAAGGATAGAAACTATAATGATACAGTAATTAAAGTATATTTGTATGAGGAGGAATAAAAATGTTGGACCGTGTAGTTTACCCTGGTAGTTTTGATCCAGTAACAAACGGTCATCTAAATATTATTAAGAGAGCTTCAAATATTTTTGATGAGGTAATTGTTGCTGTTTTTCAAAACCCAAATAAGGAGCCAATATTTTCTATGAAAGAAAGAGTTTCATTACTTAAAGAGGTTACCAGTGATTTTAAAAAAGTAAAAGTAGATTCTTTTACTGGTTTAACTACAAATTATGTAAAATCCAAAAAAGCCTCTGCAATTGTTAGAGGGCTAAGAGCTGTTTCAGATTTTGAAGGTGAGTTTCAAATGGCTTCTATGAATAAGGAGTTAGATTCTGATATTGAGACAATATTTTTAATGACAGATTCAAAGTATGCTTTTTTAAGTTCTAGTGTTGTAAAAGAAGTTGCTCAGTTTGGTGGAGAGATGGATAATGTTGTTCCTAAAATAGTAGAAAAAGCTTTATTAGAGAAATATAATATAAAATAACGGTAAGTTTTAAGTGAGGAAAAACAAATGAGAAAAGATAAATTAACAAAATTAATAGGTATACTGATTATATTATTTATAGTTATAAACTTTATACCAACATCATTTTTTGTTATGTCTCCAGGAGTGGCTGAGAAATTGGGGCCAATTATTACTGTTCAAGATGGGTATAAAGAAAATATTAAGGGTAGTTTTATGTTAACAGCTGTAGGCAGCCAAAAAGCTACAGTTTGGGACTACATTTATATTAAAACCTTTAAACCAAACGGTTATGAACTAGAATTATTGTCAGATCAGCTGCCTGAAGGTGTCAATATGGATAAATATCTAAATATGATGGCTGATTTAATGGAAGAAAGTCAATTAACTGCAGAAGCAGTGGCATTAAAAAAGTTGGGATATGATGTTGAAGTTTCTGGTGAAGGTGTTGAAATAATAGAAGTTTTAGAAGCTAGTTCAGCATATAATAAGTTGGAAAATGGAGATGTTATTAAAAAGATTGATGGTAAAAAAGTTGAAATTGCTTCTGAAGCTGTAGATATTATTAGAAATAGGGAAATTGGAGATGGAGTTCAGTTACAGGTTTTAAGAGGAGCACAACTAATAGATTTAACTGTTAATACAATAGAATTACCAGAAAGTCCTGGTGTACCTTCAATAGGGATATTAATAGGGACCAAAAATTTAGATTATAACTTTCCAATCGAAGTTCAATATAACACAGGTAATATCATTGGACCTTCAGCAGGAGGAATGTTTGCCTTAGAGATCTATAATCAGCTAACTGAAGAAGATATAACTGAAGGTAAAAATATTGCAGGAACTGGGACAATAAATTTAGAAGGTGAAATTGGTAGAATAGATGGTATTGTTCAAAAGATTATAGCTGCTGAAAAAGCAGGAGCAGAAGTCTTTTTAGTTCCAACAGATAATTATGAAAAAGCTAAAGAAACAAATACTAATATTAAATTAGTACCTGTAGAAAACTTTGATGAAGCTGTAGAATTTTTAGAAAAGGAAATATTAAATAAAGCGGCTTAATTAACTTTTACTATTTTATTTGTGAAATCTAAATTTGCTTTTCTATAACTTTTATTTTCATATAAAAGAGTATAAAGATTTGTTGCATATATATCATAACTTAAAGAGTTAATTAATGGATTTTTGTTATTTAAATCAACCTCTTCAATAAACTCTGATGGATTGTATATAATAGGAAGTTTTGAGTTGTCATTTATATGAGAAAGCATATCTTTACCCTTTTTGTTAAACCCTAAAACTCTGATATAGGATGGGCCGATTTTATCATGTTTTTTTAAAAAGTCTTTTTTTAATTCAAATAACACATATAAAAGAATTCTTTGAAATCTAGTTTTAGTATATGATCTAGTATTTAATGAATTTATTAACTCAAAGTAATTACCGCTGTTAATAGATGCTTTTTTTAGTCTAACTGCTAAATCATAGTTAATATCAAATAGCTCTGAAATTTGCTTTTTAGTAAATTTCCTTAATTTGGACAGTAATATAATACCTAAATGTTCATTGTTTATAGGTATTTTATTTTTTTTGACTTCATTTTTTAAGATCTCAAAAGTGATTTCTGGAATAGTATCTTTTATATAGTCTAAATTATTATTATAAACAGCATTTCTTATAGAGGTTGCACTAATATATTTAGTATCTATATTATTTGAGTAGTAATTTTCCCCTACTCGTTTAATAGTATTTAAATTTTGATTTAAATTATGCTGTATGTTAGCTTTAGCATATTCTATTGCTAATATGTTATTGGAACCACTCAAAATCTCTATGATATTATCATTACTATATTCATTAAATTTTTCTATTTTTAGTAAATCTGTTAAAGCATGTTTTCTAGCAGCTGGGTATACATAACCTTCTTTTAGATAGTTTTTTATTCTTTTATTAAAATAACTGTCATTTTTTATTAAAAGTTCTGCTATATAATTTATGGTTTCTATATTTCCGTGTTCACTACCAAATACAACATTATCGATTATACCTAAATGATCTAAAAGCCGCATAGAGCCTTTAGCAAAGTACTCAGCACTTCTAATGCTTAAACAAAGGGGGAGTTCAATTACAAGGTCTATACCGTTTTTAAGAGCCATTTCAGTCCTTTTCCATTTGTCACAGATTGCTGGAGTGCCTCTTTGAGTAAAATTACCCGACATTACAGCAATAACTGAGTCTGAATTGGTTAATTTTTTGCTTTTATTAATATGATAAAAATGTCCTTTATGAAATGGATTATATTCAGCAATTATTCCTGTAGTTTTCATTTTAACCATCCTTTTATTAAATATTAACATTTATATAAGTATTTTATCAGAAAATATGCATAATAACAAAGTATGATTTATATTAAATTTACATATAGAAATTTTAAATAAATTGTAATATAATACAAGGGGAGGAGTGATAATAATGAATGTAATGAAAGAGTTTAAAAACAAAGCAAGAGAAAGTAAAAAAACAATTGTATTACCTGAAGGATATGAACCAAGAATGATCAATGCCTTACCAAAAATAAAAGAAGAAAATTTGGCAAACATAATATTATTAGGAGAAAAATCAAAAGTTAAAGAGATAGCAAAAAAAGAAGGTGTTAGTTTAGAGGGGGTTGAAGTTATTAACCCGGAAAAATCAATTTTGAAAGAAGAATTTTCAGAAATATTCTATAATCTTAGAAAACATAAGGGAATCAATAAAAAAGATTCTTTAGAACAAATTAAAGACCCTCTATATTTTGCCGTTTTATTAGTACATACAAAAAAAGCAGATGGTATGGTAGCAGGTTCCATAAATGCCACTGGTGATGTTTTAAGACCTGCCTTGCAAATTATTAAGACTAAAGAAAATATTTCGGTTGTATCAGGAGCAATGATAATGGATGTCCCAGATACTGAATATGGACATGAGGGTATATTTATCTTCTCTGATGTTGCTGTAAATCCAAATCCCGATGTAAAACAACTTGCTGAAATTGCAGTCTCATCTGCTGATACAGCTAAACTACTACCTGGATTAGACCCATCAGTTGCGATGTTGTCATTTTCTACAAAAGGTAGTGCAAAACATGAATTAGCTGATAAAGTTATTGAAGCAACTGCTTTAGCAAAAGAGATGGCTCCAGAACTTCTTATAGATGGAGAGATGCAAGCAGATGCAGCATTAGTTCCTGCAGTAGGACAGAAAAAATCACCTGGTAGTGATGTAGCAGGTAAAGCAAATGTATTAATATTTCCAGACTTACAGGCTGGAAATATTGGTTATAAATTAGTTCAAAGACTTGCTAAAGCAAGTGCTATAGGACCTATCTTACAGGGTATGGCTAAACCTGTAAATGACCTCTCAAGAGGTTGTTCTGTTGAAGATATTGTTAATGTAGTAGCAATTACTGCAGCTCAAGCACAAAACTCATAATAATTAGGGGGAAAATTAATGAAAGTTTTAGTATTAAACAGTGGAAGTTCTTCAATTAAATTTCAATTATTCAACATGGAAGAAGAAAAAGTTCTAGCAAAAGGTTTAGTAGAAAGAATTGGTATAGATGATTCAGGAATAGAATATGAAAACATTAATGGTCAAGAAGTAGAAAAAGCTATTGATATTAAAAACCATAAAGAAGGTATTGAACATGTTGTAGAAATGTTATTAGATTCTGAAATTGGTGTGCTAAATAGTATTGAAGAAATTAATGCTGTAGGTCATAGGGTAGTACACGGTGGTGAAAAATTTGCTAAATCTACATTACTTACAGATGAAGTTGTTGATAAGATTGAAGAGGTTTCAAGTTTAGCACCGCTTCATAATCCACATAACTTATCAGGTATTAGAGTTTGTAAAGACTTACTACCTAATAAACCTCAGGTAGGAGTATTTGATACAGCATTTCATCAAAGTATGCCAGAAAAAGCATATATCTATGCTATACCATATGAGTACTATGAAAAACATAGTGTAAGAAGATATGGATTTCATGGAACATCACATAAATATGTTGCTAATAGAGCAGCAAAAATCATGGGAAAAGATCTTGGTGAATTAAAAATTATTACCTGTCATTTGGGTAATGGCGCTTCTATTGCAGCAGTTAATAAAGGTGAATCTGTAGATACTAGTATGGGTATGACTCCACTAGAAGGCTTAGTAATGGGTACTAGAAGTGGTGATATTGATCCAGCTATAATTCCATTTTTAATGGATAAAGAAGATTTAAACACAAAAGAAATTGATAATATTTTAAATAAGAAAAGTGGATTATTGGGAGTATCTGGTGTAAGTAATGACTCAAGAGATGTTAGACAGGCAGCTCATGATGGCAATCATAGAGCAGAACTTGCCGATCAAGTATTTAATTATAGAGTGAGAAAGTATATAGGTGCTTATATAGCAGTATTAAATGGTGCTGATGCAGTAGTATTTACTGGTGGTATTGGAGAAAATGCAGCAGGTGTGAGAGAACATATTTTAGAAGAATTAGATAACCTTGGGTTTGAATTAGATGCTAAGGCTAATAAAGTTAGAGGAGAAGAACGTGAAATAACAACTGATAATTCTAAAGTAAAAGCATTTGTTATTCCAACAAATGAGGAGTTAGTAATAGCAAGAGATACTAAAAATATTGTAGAAAACCAATAAAATGCTTGACAAAGATTTATAATCTTTTATATAATTAACTCTGGTTCACAACAGAGGTGAAAAAATTGATTTTAGATTTAAGTGATTTATTAGAAGTTGGTAGTAGTCTTAATTACTTAAAAGAGTTAAAAGTAGATCATCTTGATTTTAGAGGGAAAGAAATTCCAATTAAAGATTCAATTAAAATTGACCTTGATGTCTTAAAAACCGATAATTCATTTGTTTTAACAGGTGAACTAAAAGTTTCATTAATTTTACAATGTAGTCGATGTTTAAAAGAGTATGCTCATCCAATTGAAGTTGAGATAAGTGATGAGTTATTAATAGAAGATATCGAGGATTTAAAAAATGTTAATGTGTTTCCAATTTTAGTCAGTGGTATTATCCTTGAAATCCCAATTAAACCTCTACATGATGAAAGCTGTAAAGGATTATGTTCAATTTGTGGACAGAATCTCAATGAAGGTGAATGTGATTGTGAAGAGGAAATAGTTGATCCAAGGTTAGCAAAGCTGAAAGAATTCAAAGAAAAATAGGTTAAGAATGGGAGGTGTTAGGATATGGCGGTTCCAAAGAAACGAACTTCTAAATCCAGAAAGAGAAAAAGACGTACTCATTGGAAGTTAAAATCTCCAAATTTAGTAGAGTGTCCTGAATGTGATGAATTAATATTATCTCACCGAGCATGTCCAAGTTGCGGATATTATAAAGGTGAAAAGGTTATAAACAACTAAAGATTAAGATGGTAGGTCTTAATATATAGACCTGCCATTTTTTTATTTAATTTAAAATATGTTAAAAATAAATACATAAAAAGTAGGAATATCGCATTTAATATTTAATATATAATTATAGTTAAGTAAACAAGGAGTTGATGGTATTGAGAATAGTAATTGATGCTATGGGTGGAGATTATGCTCCTGAAGAAATATTAAAGGGTACTGTTAGAGCTGTAAATGAGTTTAATGATATAAATTGTATAGTCACTGGAAAATCTAATAAAATAAAAAATATTTTAAATAGTTATAATTATAATAAAGAGAAAATAGAAGTTGTAAATGCTGAACAGGAAGTAACAATGATGGATAAACCATCCGATGTTTTAAGAAAAAAGAAGGATTCTTCCTTAATTGTCGGAACTAATTTAGTTAGTGATAAAAAAGCTGATGCTTTTATATCAGCTGGTAACACTGGGGCTGTAATGGCTGCAGGTATATTTAAAGTTGGTAGGATAAAAGATG
>JBNJDV010000001.1:0-97779 GCA_051745185.1 Bacillota bacterium | reverse complement strand
CCCCGATAGCTCAGTTGGTAGAGCAGGTGACTGTTAATCATCTTGTCGTAGGTTCGAGTCCTACTCGGGGAGCCATTTTTATGTCTACTTATTTTAAAATGTTAAAGGTGATAATTTAAATGATTATTCTTGGAATTGTTATTATAATTTTATATATATTATTATCAAGTAGCATTATTACTTTTAAGTTTTTTAATCTTCAAAAAAACAAGTCTAAACTGATATCTAGAAGTATTTTATTTTTAGGTATTTTTTTGCTGTTTATAGGAGTAATTTTTAGATATATAGAATATGATTATCTCATTATACCTATGATAATAACCATTATAGTCATTTTTTTATTAAAGATATTATATATATTTTATAAATAATTTTAAGCTGTCATTTAATATGGCGGCTTTTTTATTTAGTTATACCTTGAATTTTTTTATAAATATAGTATTATATAAGTAGAAGGTCAAAAAAAGTCAAAGTAAAGAGGGGATCAATATGTCTAGTCTATCTGATAAAATAGAGACTTATTTACGCGAATTAATTAAAAGATATGAAGGTGAAGTTGAAATTAAAAGAAATAGACTGGCTGATGATTTTAATTGTGCTCCTTCACAAATCAACTATGTATTAGATACTAGATTTACTGTAGAACGAGGTTATATTATCGAAAGTAGAAGAGGTGGCGGTGGATTTGTAAGAATCATTAAAGTAAAACTTAATTCTAAAAATGAGGCAATCAAAAATATAATCAAGCAGCTAGAAGCCCCGCTACAACCAAAAGAAGCAAAAGGTATTATTAAAAGATTGTTTGATAATAATTTAATCAGTCAAAGGGACAGAATTATATTGGAAGCGGCAATTAGTAAAAAATCCATTGGATTTAATGATGAAGAAAAAAATAATATAAGAACTCAAGTATTGAAAAATACTCTAAAAGCGATATTTAAAATTTGATTTGTACAGAAAGGGGGATTTATATGCTCTGTAGTAACTGTAATAAAAGAGAGGCCTCTATTCATATAACTAAATTTGTTGATGGTGAAAAGTCTGAAATATATTTGTGTGAACAATGTGCAAAAAAAGCTCAAGATGTTAATGATAATGATATTTTTTCATTTAAAAATTTAGTTGCAGGTATTTTAAATCCTAATACAGATGAATTACATGATGAAAATAAAAATATATTAAAATGTGATAACTGTGGATTAACATACGAGGAATTTAGAAATAATGGACTAGTAGGTTGTGAGAAATGTTATGAAACTTTTGAAGAAAAGTTAAGTCCATTAATTAAAAGAATTCATGGAAGCAGTAGACATATAGGTAAAATACCAAATGATAAGGATAAGTATTTAAAAATAAGGCGAGATATAAAAGAACTAAAAAAAGAAATGGAAAAGGTCGTTGAAAAAGAAAACTTTGAGAGAGCTGCAGAACTAAGAGATGAAATATATGCATTGGAGAAGAAAATAGGGAGTGAGTAATAATGTTCAATGATAAAAAGGTATCATTGAGTAATTGGATAAAACAAAAAGGAAATGAAGATGATATTATACTAAGTAGTAGAATTAGATTAGCAAGAAATATAAAAATGCTGCCTTTCCCTGGCCAATCTTCAAAAGAACAGCTAAATAAAGTTGTAAGTATTATAAAAAATATCTTATTAGATAAAGAGTTTAATATAAACGGAGAGAAATATGACTTTAATTATATAGAAATCGAGAACATTTCACCTATAGAAAAAATGATGTATGTTGAAAAAAATATAAGCAGTCCACATTTTGTAAAAAATGGATATGGAAAGATATTATTTTTCGACAGAGATGAAAAAATTAGTATCATGGTTAATGAGGAAGATCACTTAAGAATACAAGTATTACTGCCTGGTCTTCAAATTAAAAAAGGTTGGGAAATTGCTAATCAAATTGATGACATTATTGAAAAAGAAACTGAATATGCATTTTCTGAAAACTGGGGATATTTATCTGCTTGTCCCACTAATATTGGTACAGGACTTAGGTCATCTGTTATGATTCATATTCCAGGTTTAAGTTTAAGTAATAATATAAAAAAATTATTTGAAGTTGTAGGCAAGCTAGGTCTCACTGTTCGTGGAATTTATGGAGAAGGTAGTGAATCTACTGGTAATATATATCAGATCTCAAATCAAATCACATTGGGTAGTACAGAAGAAGATATAATAGATAATTTAGAAAGTGTAACAAGACAAGTTATAACACAAGAAAAAAATGCTCGAAATAGATTGCTTAAAGAACAAGAAACATTTATCAAAGATAAGATTATGCGTTCATTTGGAAAACTAAAATTTGCTTACAGTATATCAACAAGTGAAGCAATGGAACTTTTATCATATATAAAATTAGGTATTGATTTAGGTTTATTAAAAGAAATTGATTCATTATTATTAAAAAAACTATTGATTATTATAAGGCCTGCTCACCTGCAAAGTTTAATAGGTGAGAATATTAATTCATCAAAAAGGGATATAAAAAGAGCTGAACTAATACAGGCTGAACTTAATGGTAAAGGAGGAAAAATATAATGTTTGGTAAATTTACAGAAAGAGCTAGAAGAGTAATTGCGATGGCAGAAGCTGAAGCTAAAAAATTAAACCACAATTATGTGGGGACAGAACATATTCTGTTAGGGCTTGTAAAAGAGAAAAAAGGAATTGCAGGTAAAGTTTTGTCCGATAAAGCAAACTTAAAAGAAGACCAAATTATAAACATTATTAAAAATATAATAGGACGGGGTAATAATAAAGTTGAGGGCACAGTTGGTTTAACACCACGTAGCAAGAAAGTATTAAACTTATCTATGGAACAAGCAAGAAAGTTAAATCACAACTATATTGGAACCGAGCATATTCTTTTAGGTTTGATTGCAGAGGGTGAAGGTGTGGCAGTAAGAATATTAAAAGAACTCAAAGTTAATTTAGATGAAGTTAAAAAAGAGATTATGGAGATATTAAAAGAAAGTAACCAGGGTTCTAAAAAACAACAAGAAAGTGACACACCAGAGTTAGATAAATACAGTAGAGATTTAACTGAAATGGCTGCAGAAGAAAAACTTGATCCTGTTATAGGAAGGGAAAAAGAAATTGAACGTGTTATTCAGGTTTTAAGCCGTAGAACTAAAAACAATCCTGTATTAATTGGTGAACCTGGTGTAGGTAAAACCGCTATTGTTGAAGGATTAGCGAAAAGTATTGTCGATGAAAGTGTTCCAGAAATTTTACTTGATAAAAGAGTAGTATCTTTAGACTTAAGTTCACTTGTAGCAGGTTCAAAGTATAGGGGTGAGTTCGAACAACGACTAAAAGCATTAATGTCTGAAATAGTTGAAAATGGTGATATCATATTATTTATTGATGAAATGCATACTTTAGTGGGTGCAGGTGCTGCAGAAGGAGCAATTGATGCCGCTAATATATTAAAACCTGCTTTAGCTAGAGGTGAGCTGCAGGCAATTGGAGCAACAACACTAGATGAATACCGTAAATATATTGAAAAAGACGCAGCTTTAGAGAGAAGATTCCAATCAATAATGGTTGGAGAAAATTCAGAAGAACAGTCTATAGAAATATTAAAAGGTCTAAGAGATGCTTATGAAGCACACCACAAAGTTAAAATTTCTGATGAGGCAATTAGAGCAGCAGTAAAATTATCGCACAGATATATAGCTGATAGATTTTTGCCAGATAAAGCCATAGATTTGATGGATGAAGCAGCTTCTAGAGTTCGATTGAGAAATAATACTCGCCCTGATGAGTTAAGGGAGATTAATGAAAGAATAGATGAACTTGAAAAAGAAAAAGAAGCAGCGGTTAAAAATCAAGAATTTGAAAAGGCCGCTAAACTAAGAGATGAAGAAAATGAATTAAAAAAAGAACTACAAAAAATAAAAGAAGAGTGGAAACAAAAAAGAGGAATTAATGAGACGGTAGTAAAAGAAGAAGATATTGCTCAAATTGTATCAAGCTGGACAGGAATACCAGTGACTAAATTAGAAGAAACTGAAACAAAGAAGCTATTAAAATTAGAAGAACACTTACACAAGAGGGTTGTAGGTCAAGATGAAGCAATTAAAGCTGTATCTCAAGCTGTAAGAAGAGCTAGGGCAGGGCTTAAAGATCCCAAACGTCCGATTGGTTCCTTTATTTTCTTAGGACCTACCGGGGTTGGTAAAACCGAACTTGCTCGTACACTCGCTGAAGCAATGTTTGATGATGAAGATGCTATGATTAGAATTGATATGTCTGAATATATGGAAAAACATTCGGTTTCTAGGTTAGTAGGATCACCTCCTGGATATGTAGGTCATGAAGAAGGTGGACAACTAACTGAACCGGTTAGAAGAAGACCGTATTCTGTCATATTATTTGATGAAATTGAAAAAGCTCATCCAGAGGTCTTTAACATTTTGTTACAAATTTTAGATGATGGAGCTTTAACAGATTCACATGGTAGAAAAGTTGACTTTAAAAACACTGTTGTAATTATGACTTCAAATGTTGGAGCAAGTTATATTAAAAAACAATCTCAATTAGGCTTTACAGCTGAAAAAGATGAATCACAGGAATATGAAAACATGAAAGATAATGTAATTACAAGGCTTAGAGATACATTTAGGCCGGAGTTTTTAAATAGGATAGATGAAACAATAGTATTTCATTCACTTAATAAAAATCATATTACAGAAATTATAGAAATAATGATTAGAGAACTAAAAGATAGATTAAAAAATAAAGAAATTGATATTGAAATAACCGATCAAGCAAAGATGAAGTTGATTGAAGAAGGATATGACGAAGAGTTTGGAGCAAGGCCTTTAAGGAGAGCTATCCAAAAATTAGTTGAAAACAAATTATCTGAGCATATATTAAGTGGTGAAATTAATGAAGGAGACAAAGTTAAAGTAGATAAAAAACAAGATAAATTAGTTTTTGATAAAGTAGAATAGACTTGAAATGAGCCCAGCAACTCCGCTGGGTTCTTATCTTGTAATAATGGCTCAAAAATGGTATAATTGTATTACTTGTACAAACTCAAATTTTATAAACTGGAGAATTGTAATGGCAAAAAACAAAAAAAGATTTGTTTGTCAAAACTGTGGATATAAAACTGAAAATTGGATGGGCAAATGTTCTAATTGTGGAGAATGGAATACCATCAAAGAGGTAGCTTTTGAAGAAAACAAAGATAATGATGATTTAGATATAGATAATTTTAAAATACCTAAAATTGAATCTCTTGAAGATATTACAGGATCCCAAAAAAATCGCATACCAACATCTTTATCAGAGTTTGATAGAGTATTAGGTGGCGGTATTGTTGAAGGATCCTTGATTTTAATTGGAGGTTCACCAGGAATTGGTAAATCCACCTTGATTTTGCAGGTGGCTTTCCTTTTGGCTAAACAGGATAAAAAAGTTTTATATATAACTGGAGAAGAGTCGGTAAACCAGGTTAAAATGAGGGCAGAAAGATTAGATTCGGTACATAAAAACATTTTTATTTTATCAGAGATTGATTATAATAAAATTAAAACAGTTATCAACAAAAACGACTATGATTTAGTTATTATTGATTCAATACAAACTGTAAAACATCCTGGTATTGATTCATCAGCAGGAAGTGTTAATCAAATAAAGGAAGTATCTTCCAGTTTATTTAGGACCGCAAAAGAGACCAATTTACCTATTATAATAATAGGTCATATTACTAAAGAGGGTAATCTTGCGGGGCCAAAAGTTTTAGAACATATTGTAGATACCGTTATTCAGATGGAAGGGGACCAAAACTATTCTTATAGAATTGTTAGAGGATTAAAAAACAGGTTTGGTTCAACAGATGAAATGGGAATTTTCAGGATGAAAAAAATGGGCTTAGAGGAAGTTAAAAACCCATCACAGATTTTCATTAATGAACGCCCTGAAAATGCCAGTGGATCAATAATTGTACCAATAATGGATGGAAATAGAGTTATTTTAATTGAAATTCAAGCCCTTGTTACTGATAGTGCTTATTCAACTCCCCAAAGGTTAACAACTGGGATAAATAAAAAAAGGCTATCAATACTTCTAGCGGTATTAGAAAAAAAGCTTGGGTTCAATTTTAAATCCAGCGATGTTCATGTCAACATTACTGGTGGACTATATGCTAGTGAACCTGCTATAGATTTGGGTATTGTTTTTTCTGTTATTTCAAGTTTTAATGATTTTCCTGTTGATTCCAAAACTGCAGTATTAGGTGAAGTTGGGTTAACAGGTGAGATAAGGGCAATTAACTTATTTGATAAAAGAATAAAAGAATTAAAAAAATTGGGTTTTAAAAATATTATTGTACCGTCTGGTAATGTTAAAGAAAGGGAGTTTGATCCTGCTTTAAATTTATTAGAACTAAAAAATTTAAAAGAAGCATTAGATTTATTTTTTAACTATTAGTACTATAGTTAAACCAAATCATATAAATAAGGAGGCTGTCCTGTGAAAGATCATGAAGAATGGTTAAATGAGGTATTAGAATTAATAGCTCCTGGAACACAGTTTAGAGAAGGACTTGAAAATATATTAAGAGCAAAGACCGGTGGATTAATAATACTAACCGAAAATGATGATGTTATAAGAGATTTAGTGGATGGTGGATTTAGAATTGATGCAAAGTTAACTTCAACCAGTCTTTATGAGCTTGCTAAAATGGATGGAGCAATAGTGTTAGATCAAGCTGCAGAAAATATTTTGTTTGCTAATGCATTATTAATTCCTGATCCATCGATAAGTTCAAGTGAAACCGGTGCAAGGCACAGAACAGCTGAAAGAGTTGCTAAACAAACATCTGATTTAGTAATCGCCATATCAGAGCGCAGAGATATTATAACATTATATAAAAATGAGAAAAAACACGTTTTAGAAGATATCAGAGTAGTATTATCTAAAGCTAATCAAGCAGTTCAAACTTTAGAAAAATATAGAAAAGTATTTGACCAAACACTTATTAACTTAAGTGCCTTAGAATTTGAAAATTTAGTTACTATCGCTGATGTTGTAACAGTTATAAAAAGGGCAGAAATGGTTTTGAAAATTAAAAGTGAAATTGAAAGATATATTTTAGAGTTAGGTAATGAAGGACGCTTAATTAAGATGCAGCTTGAAGAATTAGTAATGAATGTAGATGAAGAAAATAAGCTTTTAATAAAAGATTATATTTCCGAAGAGAAATTAGAGGAAGGTGTTACAGCTGAAGATATAATTGAAGAGCTGAGCGAACTAAACAAAGATGATATGCTTTCAACAAGAGAGATAAGAAATGTGTTAGGACACGGGGGTAATGTTAACTCATTGGACCTTTTAATAGATCCAAGAGGTTACAGAATTTTAAGAAAAATACCGCGTTTACCAATGCCTGTGATTGAAAATTTAGTTAATGAATTTGGTGACTTAAATGAAATCAATGTTGCTTCTTTAGATGAGTTAGATGAAGTTGAAGGTGTTGGTGAAGTAAGAGCACAAGCAATAAAAGATGGATTGAGAAGATTAAGGGATCAAGTTTTATTAGATAGACATATATAAAAATGATAATTAAAGGAAGGTTGATAAAATGTTTGATAAAGGAGATAGAGTAGTATATCCAAATCATGGAGCAGGAACTATTGTAGATGTTGAAGTAAAAGAAATTCTTGGAGAAGAGAAAAAATATTATATTATGGAGCTTCCAATAGGAGAAATGAAAGTTATGATTCCTGTTCATAAAGTAGAAGAGATTGGTATTAGAGATGTAATTGATGAAGAAGAAGCTGAAAATGTATTTCACCTGCTAAAGGGTGAAAAAAGCAAAATGAGCCAAAACTGGAATAGAAGATATAGAGCAAACATGGAAAAATTAAAAACCGGTGATATATATGAAGTGGTAGAGGTTGTTAGAAACCTTACTATTAGAGATATGGAAAAAGGTTTATCTACTGGTGAAAAGAAGATGTTAAGCAATGCAAGAAAAATATTAATTAGTGAACTTGTATTAGCAAAAAACATGCCTGAAGAAGAAGTAGTAGAAAAAATAGACAATATATTGGAAAATAATCCAAATGTAAATGATGATGAAGAATAAAGAGAGGTGATAAGAATCAAAAATTGAATAATGTTTCAAAAGGAGGTGATATCTAATGCTGAAAAAAATCATTAAAATTATACTCGGAATAATTGGAGCTGTTATAGGATACAATAGTGTGGTTATGTTAGGGATTTCAGAGGAAATAGAATTTACTACAGGAAATATCGGGGATTTTTTAATAAGTAAACAATTTATTGGAATTATATTAGGTGCTATTATAGGTTATTTTTTAATATCTTTTTTAATTGAAAAGCTGTTGGATCTTATTTTAAATTTCGATTATAAAATAAGGGAAATTTCCTGGAAAAAAATTATTATTTCATTTTTGGGTATTATACTTGGACTTATAATTGGTTCTTTAATAAATCTTGCTTTTTCTATTTCATCTATTCCAGGTTTGGGTTTGCCTTTACAGATTTTGATCAATGTAATTTTTATATATTTAGGTTTAACCCTTGCAATTTATAAATCTGATGATATCTTTAATTTTTTATTTGAAAATAAGAACTTTCTCTCTAACAGTAAGAACAACAGTATTACTAAAAAGATTCTAGACACCAGTGTTATAATTGATGGAAGAATTTATGATATATGTAAAACTGGTTTTGTAGAAGGTGAACTTATTATACCTGAGTTTGTATTAGAAGAACTAAGACATATAGCTGATTCCTCAGATGGCCTTAAGAGAAATCGAGGTAGAAGAGGGCTTGATATATTAAAAAAGATGCAAAAAGACAGTAGAATAGATGTTAATATAGTATCCAAAAACTATGAAGAGATACCTGAGGTTGATAGTAAGTTAGTTAAAATGGCACAAGAATATACTGCCAAAATAGTAACAAATGATTTTAACCTAAATAAGGTTTCTGAATTACAGGGAGTATATGTATTAAATATTAACGAACTTGCAAATGCCGTTAAACCTGTTGTCTTACCAGGTGAAGAGATGGATGTTAAAGTTATTAAAGAAGGAAAAGAAGATAGACAGGGAATAGGTTATCTTGATGATGGAACAATGATTGTAGTAGATAACGGTATTGAATACATGGATGAAGATATAGCTGTAATGGTGACAAGTATTTTACAAACTGCTGCCGGTAGAATGATCTTTGCAAAACCAAAAGCAGAAAACAATTATTAAACAACTATTTTTTTGTAAGGAGATATAATATGTATAATACAGTTGTTATTCCTGCTGCAGGAATGGGAAGCAGGATGAATACGAGAGAAAATAAATTATTTATTAAACTAGAAGGGAAACCTGTCTTATACCATACATTGAAGACATTTATAGCAAATTCTTTTATTGAAGAGATAATTATAGTTATGCAGGAAAATGAAATTGAATACTGCCAAAAAAATATTTTAAATTTGTTTGAAAGTAAAAAAAATATTAAAATAGTTGTCGGTGGAAAGACAAGAAAAGATTCGGTTTTTAATGGTATTAAAGCTGCTTGTGCAAAAACAGATAATATTATTATTCATGATGGTGCTAGGCCATTGATAACAAATGATATAATCAATAAAGTTTTAGGAACATTAGAAAGCGAAGTAGCAGTTACAACTGGTGTAAATGTCAAAGACACAATAAAAATAAAGGACCATAATGATTATATTGTTAAAACAGTTAATCGTAAGAACTTGACTTCTATACAAACTCCACAGGGATTTAAATATGAACTAATAAAAAAAGCTCATCAGGAAAAAACGTTTGATAAAACAATTACAGATGATGCTTATCTAGTTGAACTGATGAATGAAAAGGTTAAAATAATCGAAGGTTCATATGAAAATATTAAAGTAACAACACCTATAGACATTACTGTTGCTAAAGAGATCTTAAAAAGTAGGAGAGTATAAGATGAGAGTAGGAATTGGTTTTGATGTGCATCCCTTTCAATCAAACTGTGATCTATATCTAGGCGGTATAAAAATCAACTACAAGATGGGGTTAAAAGGACATTCAGATGCTGATGTATTAATCCATGCTTTAATTGATGCTCTTTTAGGAGCAATGGGTAGAGGAGATATTGGAGAAATGTTTCCTGACACTGAATCTGAGTTCGAAAACATAAGAAGCACAAAATTACTTGACACAGTTGTTAATATAATGTTAAATAATAATTACGAATTAATAAATGGAGATTTAATTCTATTAGCGGAAGAACCAAATATTAAAAAATATAAAAAACAAATAGTAGAAAAATTAAGTCAGATCTTACAGGTTGATCAATCACAGTTAAATTTAAAAGCTACTACAACTGAAGGTTTGGGTTTTATTGGTAAAGTTGAAGGTATTGGTGCACAAGCAATAGTGTTATTGGAACAAAACAAATAATAATTTAGTATTGAGGAAGGTGGAAACCATTTATGTTAATTAAAGATATAATGACAAAAAATCCGATTACAATAGATGTAGATTCTACAGTAATGGAGGCTGAAAGAGTTTTATCATTAAATAAAATTGGAAGATTAATTGTAGTAAAAGATGAAAAAATTGTAGGTGTTTTAACTGATGGAGATTTAATGAATAATGATAACATTAATGCAGGTGTTGACAAATATATGTCCGATGAAATTATTACTATTAAAGAGTTAGATACAGTTCAAAAAGCAGCAAAAATTCTATCAGATAACCAAATTGGTGGAATGCCTGTTTTAAATAAGAATGATGAATTAGTTGGAATTGTAACAGCTGATGATATTGTATACGGATATATGAAAGATGAAGAAGAACTAGAAGTAGAAAAAAAGAATATTAACCCTGAAAGTGCAGCAATTTATTTAGCAATGACACGTACTAGGGAATATGAAGAATATTGGTTAGAAAAAATAAGGGGATATGGATATAAAGGTGCTATAACACAGACCGGAGCAAATGCTGAAAAATTACCTGTTAAACTTAGAGAGAGTACTACAGTTGCAGCAATTGCAAGAAAAGTAATATCAGAAAATTCAAGAGAAAAATCAGCTGTATCAAATGCAGTAAAAGATGCATATAGTCAATTGGCATTAATAAATCCAGGACTCGGCGGCGGATTTAAAATAGCTGTTGTAAGAGGTCCTGAATATATTTCAGTAGCTATATTTGGTAAGTTCGGACATGCTCTAGTAGATGGTCCTGAACAACTAGCAATTGGCACAAGTGTAATTTAATCAACCTTAAGAAATAAAATATAATAATTTTTACAATATTTTAAGGAGGAATTTATAGTGAGTGATATGAGACTAAGATTTCCCCCAAGCCCTACAGGGAAAATTCATATTGGTAATATGAGGACAGCCCTTTTTAACTGGATATGGGCTAAAAAAAATGATGGGGAACTAGTTTTGCGAATAGAAGACACTGATCAAAAAAGATCTACTAAAGAGTTTGAAGATATAATAATAAAGGAATTAGATTGGCTGGGTTTAGATGTAGATGAGGGGGCCGGTGTTGGTGGTGAAAACGGCCCATATCGTCAATCTGAACGTATTGATATATACAAAAAATATGCTGATAAACTCCTCAAAGAGGGTAAGGTATATAACTGTTATTGTACTGAAGAAGAGTTAGATCAAATGAGAGAAGAAGCTATTAAAAATGATAAAATGCCTAAATATAATGGACATTGTAGAAATTTATCCAAAGAAGAAGAGCAAAAATATATTGAAGAAGGTAGAGAACCTGTAATGAGGTTTAAACTCCCTGATAAAGATAAAGATATCGTTGTAAAAGACGATATTAGAGGGGATGTTATTTTTAATACATCTGTTTTAGATGACTTTATTATCTTTAAATCCGATGGAATGCCTACCTATAATTTTGCGGTTGTAATTGATGATGCTTTGATGAAAATAACAGAAGTAATCAGGGGTGAAGATCATTTATCTAATACTCCAAAACAAATCTTAATTTATGAAGCCTTAGGTTTTGAGGTACCGCGATTTGCACATTTACCATTAATCTTAGATAGCAATAGAGCTAAATTAAAAAAGAGAAGTAAAGATGATGATGTATATATAGGGGAGTATAGAGAAAAAGGTTATCTTCCTGAAGCATTATTTAACTTTCTAACATTTTTAGGATGGGCACCACCAGAAGATAAAGAAATTTTAACCAAAGAAGAAATAATAGAAAACTTTGAACTTAAAGATATCAATAAAAGTGCTGCAGTCTTTGATATAGATAAACTAAATTGGGTAAATGGGAAATATATTAGAGAATCTGACTTAGATTATATTGTTGACTTATCTATACCATATTTAAAAGAAGCTGGTTTTGTTGATGATGAGTTTATTAAAAACAACTATGAATGGTTGAAAAAAGTAATCGAAGTTGCCAGAACTGGTGTAGATTATTTAGCTCAAATTCCTGAAGAAGCCGAACTATTTTTTAAAGATTTAGAGTTTGAAAACAAAGAAGAAGCTATTGAAGAATTTAAAGAAGAGGGTGTTGAGTTAGTATTTGAAAATCTTGAGAAAAAGCTAAAAGAACTAAAAGAGTTCACTCCAGAAAATATAAATAATATATTCTCTGAACTAATTAAAGAACTACCTGTTGGTGGTAGAACAGTTTACCACCCTACAAGATTGGCACTTACAGGTTTAAATTCTGGACCAGAAATGAAAAATGTAATCTATATATTAGGTATTGAGGAAACTATTAATAGACTTGATAACGCAATCGCTTTGACACGAGAATAATAAATATATTTAATTGGACTTCTCCTTTTTAAGGAGAAGTTTTTATCAAGAAGGGAGTGTCCCGAATTTTGAAGGTATATAATACTTTAAGCCGAAAAAAAGAAAATTTTGAAACAATAGATGAGGGTAAGGTTAGGATGTATGTCTGTGGGCTTACAGTACAAAATTATTCTCATCTGGGACATGTAAGAGGGGCAATAAATTATGATGTAATTAGAAGATATTTAGAATATAAAGGTTATGAGGTAACATATATTTCAAATTTTACTGATGTTAATGAAAAAATTATTGCAAGGGCAGAGTTAGAAGATATGAAACCAGAAGCTTTAGCAGAAAAATACAGTAAAGCTTTTTTAGAAGACTTAAAGAATCTTAATATCATAAGAGCTGATGCATACTGTAAAGCTACTGAAAACATCGACAATATTCAAGAGATGGTAAAAACATTAATTGAAAAAGGGTATGCATATGTTACTAATGGTAATGTATACTTTAGTGTAGAAGAATTTGAAGATTATGGGAAATTATCAGGAAGAAATTTAGATGAAATGATAGCAGGAACAAGAAAAAAAGTTGAAAGTGATAAAAGAAACCCT
This sequence comes from Bacillota bacterium, assembly GCA_051745185.1. GTDB lineage: Bacteria > Bacillota > Halanaerobiia > Halanaerobiales > M55B127 > M55B127. The sequence continues at coordinate 84,374 of JBNJDV010000001.1, read as the reverse complement.
TTAGATTTTGCACTCTGGAAAAGAGTTGATGATCCTGAAGTAAAAGCCTGGGATAGCCCCTGGGGAAGGGGATGGCCGGGCTGGCATATAGAATGTTCAGCCATGTCTTTAAAAAAACTAGGCAAATCCTTTGATATACATGGTGGAGGAACAGATTTGATTTTTCCTCATCATGAAAATGAGATTGCTCAATCAGAGGCATATAGTGGTGTAAAACCTTTTGTAAAGTACTGGCTTCATAATGGTACAGTTAATATGAGTGGAGATAAAATGTCAAAGTCACTTGGTAACTTTTATACTACAAGGGAGCTTTTAGAAGAATACACTGCTGATCAGTTAAGATATTTCATTATAACAAAACATTACCGCAGCCCTATTGAATATAACGAAGAAGAAATAGAAAGTACAAATAAAAGTTTAGAAAAGTTAGTTAATACTAAAAAAATGATGGAGAATATTTTAAGTGGTGACCCTGAAAGCAGTGGCGATGAATTTAAAAATAGTTTATTAGAGGAGACGAAAGAATTAAAGCAAGTCTTTTTAACTGCTATGGATGATGATTTTAATACGGCATTGGCAAGCGGTGTATTACATGAAATAGCAACTAATATTAATAAAACTATTAATGATTCTGATTTTATTCTTACAAATAATATGTACAAAAAACTTAGTAAAGTTAACAGTATTTTTAATGAATTAATTAATATTTTAGGTCTTAAATTAGATAACTATGATAGTGGTATAAACTCAGAAAAATTTAATGAATTGGTCAATTATGTACTAAATTTAAGAGAAGAAGCTAGAAATAATAAAAATTGGGAATTAGCTGATAAGATACGTGATGATCTATTAGATATGGGGATTAAAGTTAATGACACCCCGCGCGGAACGGAGTGGGAGATAATTGATTAAGGGGGGTAAATAGATGGAGGTTAAACCTAAAGCTGAGTTAATTGATTATACAAAAGACCCAGAAAGAAATGTCGCTACAGCTGCTCGCTTATGTTATTCAAAAAAAGGCGCTGCAGAGCTAAACAAGGAAATGTCAAGAGAACAGGTAGAAAAATTAGTTAGAAAAGTTGTCAATATGGGACATACTTCAACACTGGAACACACATACTTTTTCTTTCATGTTCAATGTAGTAGGGTAACATCTCATCAAATAGTAAGACAGAGAATTGGTACATCATATAGTCAAAGATCACAACGATATGTTACTGAAGATAACTTTGATTATATTACACCACCTAAAATCAAGAAAAATGAAAAGGCATATGAAATTTTCAAAAAGAAAATGGAAGAGTTAGAAAATAGTTATCTTGAATTGATCGACTTAGGAATTCCAAAAGAAGACGCCAGATTTATTCTTCCAACAATAAAAACTAATATTGTAATATCATATAATGCACGCTCTTTGCATCATTTTTTAAGATTAAGAACATGTAATAGAGCACAATGGGAAATTAGAATAATTGCTAGACAGATGTTAAAAGAGGCAAAAAAAGTTGCTCCTGTAATATTTGAGAACGCTGGACCTCCTTGTGAAACAGATGGAGAATGTCCAGAAGGTGATTTATCTTGTGGGAAAATAGATAAAATAAAAGCAAAAAAAGAGGATAAAAATTAATGAGAAATGTTGAAGGAAGAAACCCTGTAATAGAATTATTAAATAATGATAGTGAAATTGAGATTATTTATTTACAAAAAGGTTTAAGAAGTGATAAGATAAAACAAATTGAGAATTTAGCTAAAAGTAAGAACATTGAAACACAATGGTTATCTAAATACAAACTAGATCAAAAGGCTGTTACTGAAAACCACCAGGGTGTTGTGGCAAAAACAGTAAATATAAAAACATATGATTTGTACAAAACAATAGATCAACTAAATAAATCAAAAGATAATGCTTTGGTATTAATATTGGATCACATACAGGATCCTCATAACTTTGGAGCCATAATAAGAACAGCTTATGCAGCAGGTGTAGATGCAATAATTTATCCTAAAGATAGAGCTTGTGGAATTACTGCTACTGTTGATAAAGTATCTGCTGGGGCTGTAGAATATGTGAGATTAGTTGAAGTAGTAAATATTAATAGGGCAATTGAAGTCTTAAAAGAAAATAATTATTGGGTAACCGGAGCCGATATTAATGGAACTAAAAATTATTATGAACATAACTATGATGGTTATACTGCTGTAGTTGTTGGACACGAAGGTAGTGGTTTAAGTCGTCTGACTAAAGAAAAATGTGATTTTTTAATTAATATTCCAATGGAAAATGAATTTAGTTCTTTAAATGTTTCAGTAGCAACAGGAGTAATATTATTTGAGGCTAAAAAACAGCGTGATATGTAAAATAATATAATCCTTGACTAAAAAAGTTTAAAACAGTATAATATTAATGTATTAAATAAGGAGGGATTCTGGTTGAGCACAAATGCCCAAGAAGTAGATTATCAGGATTACAGCCAGTTAAGTGATGATGAATTAATTGAGATAATACATGATGGAGACTCCAGAGCAGAGGAAATATTAATAAAGAGGTATAAAAACTTTGTGTTGGCTAAATCGAGATCATATTTCCTTGTTGGTGCAGGCAGAGAGGATATAGTACAAGAAGGCATGATTGGTCTATATAAAGCTGTTAGAGATTATAGAATTGATCGTTTAGCTTCTTTTAGGGCTTTTGCAGAACTGTGTATTACCAGACAAATAATTACAGCAATCAAGGCTGCAACTCGCCAAAAACATCAACCTTTAAACTCATATGTTTCTTTAAATAAACCAATTTATGATGAAGAATCTGACCGTACACTTTTAGATATTTTAAAAGGGACAAAACTGAATAACCCGGAAGAATTATTTGTTAGCAAAGAGACATATGATTTAATCGAAAATCAGATTAGTGAGATGTTAAGTACTTTAGAGTTTGATGTATTACAAGAGTATCTTAATGGTAAATCTTATCAGGATATTGCAGATACTCTAGATAAACACGTCAAGTCAGTAGACAATGCTTTACAAAGAGTAAAAAGAAAGTTAGAAGAATTTTTAGAAAAACATGACATTTAAATTTAAATATTAATTATAAAATAAAAAATGCGTTTTCATTGAGCTACAATATTAACAAAGGAGAGATGAATATAATGGCTAAGCAAAAATTTGAAAGAACAAAACCGCATCTTAATATTGGTACAATAGGACACGTTGACCATGGTAAGACCACATTAACAGCAGCAATAACTTCTGTATTAGCAAACTATGGTGGTGCAGAGGTAAGAGACTTTGCATCAATCGATAATGCACCAGAAGAAAAAGAAAGAGGAATTACAATAGCGACTTCCCACGTTGAGTATGAGACAGAAGAAAGACACTATGCTCACGTAGACTGTCCAGGACACGCTGATTATGTTAAGAACATGATAACAGGTGCAGCCCAGATGGATGGTGCAATTTTAGTTGTATCTGCTGCAGATGGTCCAATGCCGCAGACACGCGAGCATATTTTATTAGCTCGTCAGGTAGGCGTGCCTTCAATAGTAGTATTTTTAAACAAAGCAGATATGGTAGATGATGAAGAGTTAATAGAATTAGTAGAGATGGAAGTAAGAGACTTACTTAACGAATATGACTTTCCAGGAGACGATGTACCAGTAATAGTAGGATCAGCATTAAAGGCATTAGAAAATGCAGATCCAGAAGGACCTTGGGGTAAAAAGGTAGTGGAATTAATGGAAGCAGTAGATCAATACATTCCAGAACCAGAGAGACATAGTGACCAACCATTCTTAATGCCAATAGAGGATATATTCTCAATTAAAGGTCGCGGAACAGTAGCAACAGGAAGAGTTGACAGAGGGACCTTACATCCACAGGATGAGGTAGAAATAGTAGGAATTAAAGATACAACAAGCACAGTAGTAACCGGTGTAGAGATGTTTAGAAAGTTATTAGATGAGGCAGTAGCCGGAGATAATATCGGTGCATTATTAAGAGGTGTAAAAAGAGAAGATATCGAGAGGGGTCAGGTATTAGCTGAGCCCGGAAGTATAACACCTCATACAAAGTTTAAGGCAGAGGTATATGTGTTATCGAAAGATGAGGGTGGAAGACACACACCGTTTTTTGATGGATACAGACCACAGTTTTATTTCAGAACAACAGATGTGACAGGTAGTATACATTTACCAGAAGGAGTAGACATGGTAATGCCTGGAGATAATATAGAGATGGATGCAGAGTTAATCACTCCAATAGCAATGGAAGAAGGATTAAGATTTGCGATTCGTGAAGGCGGCCACACTGTAGCTTCTGGTGTTGTAACTGAAATAGTCGAGTAATTAAAGCCTTTTCAAACTAAACATTTTGTTGTATAAAAAAGCATGTGCCGTGTGCACATGCTTTTAAAACTCATTGACTTTTTAATATATATATGATAAAGTAATTAAGGCTGTAATTATAAGAAAATAACTCAATTAACATAGAAAAAGTTTTAATATTGGTCGACTGAGGGGGTGGCACCATGCGTGAGAAAATTAAATTAGAATGTACAGAATGTAAGAATAGAAATTACACCACTACGAAAAACAAACAGAAAATGCGTGGTAGATTAGAAATGAAAAAGTACTGCAAGCATTGTAAGGAACATACATTACATCGTGAGACAAAATAATAATTTAGACATTTTTTAAATAATTATAAATAAGGACGTGATTTCCATGGCCAAAAAATTAGGTTTCTTTGGTAAGATAGGAAATTTTTTAAAAAAGGTTAGGTTAGAATTAAGGAAAGTAAACTGGCCTTCTCGTAAAGATCTTCAATCCTATACAATCGTTGTATTAATAACAGTTGTAGTATTGATTATTTTTATCGGTGTTATTGATTTAGCATTATCAAACATTATTACTCCATTTATAATGTAATTAAGGAGGTGAGGATCCAGTTAGTTTGGGATCCTTGAAATTATGGAAGATAAAATTCTATGGTATGTAGTACATACCTATTCAGGCCATGAGCAAAAGGTAAAGGCCAATTTAGAAAAAAGAATAGAAAGTATTGGAATGGAAGAAAAAATTAAAGAAATTCTTGTACCTACCGAGGAAAAAGTTAAAAAAACTCGCGGGAAAAAAAAGACTGTTGACAAAAAGATTTTTCCAGGGTATATCTTGGTTAGAATGTTGATGGATGATAAAACTTGGTATGTGGTTAGAAACACACCAGGTGTTACTGGTTTTGTTAGTAGTGGTACCAAACCATTACCACTTCAAAAAGAAGAAATAGATCATATCTTGTCAGGTATGGGTCTAAACAAACAAGAGATAACCATAGATTTTGAAGTTGGAGATAGTGTTATGGTTACAGATGGTCCCTTTGAAGAATTTATTGGGGTTGTTCAAGAAATTCATCTCCAACAGCAAAAAGTTAAAGTTATGGTTTCAATGTTTGGTAGAGAAACTCCTGTTGAACTTGATTTTGATCAAGTTGAACCAGAGTAAATATATTTTTAGGATTTAAGAAAGGAGGAATAATGTTATGGCAAAAAAAGTTATTGGTAATATTAAATTACAGATTCCTGGCGGTCAGGCAAATCCAGCACCACCAGTAGGTCCAGCATTAGGACAGCATGGTGTAAATATTATGGATTTCTGTAAAGCTTTTAATGCAAAAACTTCTGATAAACAGGGAACTATTATTCCGGTTGAAATAACTGTATATGCAGATAGATCATTTGACTTTATTACTAAAACTCCACCTGCTTCTATATTATTAAAACAAGCAGCTGGGATTGAAACTGCTTCTGGAGAACCAAATGTAGATAAGGTTGCTACAGTAAGTAAGGCAGATGTTAAAGAAATTGCTGAAACAAAAATGAAAGATTTAAATGCAGGAACTATTGAAGCTGCAATGAGTATGATTGAAGGTACAGCCCGCAGTATGGGTATATTAGTTGAGTAAATACGTTAATTAAGTGGGAGGTTAATACCGTTAAAACCACAAAGGAGGAGATTTTATGGCAAAACTAAGCAAAAGATATCAAGAAGCTTTAGAAAAAGTTGATAGAAATAAATTTTATGATCCAAAGGATGCAATTGAATTAGTAAAAAACTTAGCCAGTGCTAATTTTGACGAAACTATTGAGTTTTCTGCTAAGTTAGGAGTTAATCCTAAACATGCTGATCAAAATATTAGAGGAACAATAGTTCTTCCAAAAGGTACAGGTCAGGAAGTAAAAATTGTAGTTTTTGCAAAAGGAGAAAAAGCTCGTGAAGCTGAAGAAGCGGGAGCTGATTTTGTTGGTCAAGAAGATCTAGCCGAAAAGATTAATGATGGTTGGCTTGATTTTGACCTTGCAATTGCTACTCCGGATATGATGAGTGTAGTTGGACCACTTGGACGTATTTTAGGTCCAAAAGGATTAATGCCTAATCCAAAAGCTGGAACAGTTACTTTTGATTTAGCAGAATCAATTGAAGAATTTAAAGCTGGTAAGTTAGAATATAGAGTTGACAGTGATGGTAACATGCACCTACCGATTGGTAAAGCATCTTTTGAAGTAGATGACTTAGTTGAAAACTTCAAAAAACTTATGGATGTACTTATGATAGAAAGACCTGCATCTGCTAAGGGTAAATACTTTAGGTCAATTACTGTATCATCTACAATGAGCCCTGGAGTAAAAATAGATGTAACTAATGCTTTAAAATTAATAGGTAGATAAATTGTTGACATAGACAATAAAGTTATGTTATGCTTGTTTTGGTGAAAATGAAATATAGTCTAACCATAGATAGTGGGAGCCGAATTGGCTTAAATATTCCCGCCGAGGTTATTTTGTAAATATATCAATAGTTAAGTTACTATTGGTTAATTTAAAAAATCTCCTGCCTATCTATGGCAGGTTTTTTTAATGTTAGACTAGTTACTTTTTATTGAAACGGGTAAATTTACAGGGAGGTGAGTTTGTATAGATGGCTAGACCTGATAAAGAAGCAGCTGTAAAAGAACTGCAAGATAAGTTTGGTAAGGCAAAGTCCCTAGTTATCACAGATTACATTGGTTTGGATGTAGCTGAAATGACTGAACTAAGAGCAAAATTAAGAGAAGCTGGAGTTGACTATAAAGTAGTTAAAAACACTTTAGCTAAAATTGCTGCAAATAATTCTGATCTTTCAGAAATCAATGAGTTATTCAGTGGACCTACTGCCATCGCTTTTGGTATTGATGATGTAGTATCACCTGCGAAAATACTTGATGATTTTGCAGAAGACCACGAAGTATTAGAAATCAAAGGTGGATTTTTAAATGGTGAAGTGATCAGCAAAGAAAAAGTTGAATCATTAGCTAAAATTCCATCTAGAGAGCAATTACTGGCAAAAGCATTTGCAAGTATGAAGTCTCCTATTACTGGTTTAGTAAATGTATTAAGTGGAAACATGAGAAACTTTGTAAGTGTATTAAGTCAAATTAAAGATCAAAAGGAATAAAAAATTTAAGGAGGAACAAAAATGAATAAAGAAGAAATTATTGAAGCTATTGAAAATATGTCTGTATTAGAACTTGCTGAATTAGTAGAAGAATTAGAAGAAAAGTTTGGTGTTAGTGCTGCAGCACCTGTAGCAGCTGTTGCTGGTGGAGCACAAGGTGGCGCAGAAGCAGAAGAACAAACTGAATTTGATGTTTACTTAGAAAGTATTGGTGGAAAGAAAATTCAGGTAATTAAAGCTGTAAGAGAAATCACAGGTTTAGGCTTAAAAGAAGCTAAAGCTGTTGTTGATGATGCACCTCAAAATGTAAAAGAAGGTTTAAGTAAAGAAGAAGCAGAAAAAATGAAAGAAGCTCTTGAAGAAGCAGGAGCAACTGTAACACTTAAGTAAAATAATATATGAATTAAATAAGTATTTCAAAGTGCCCTTTTAAGGGCACTTTTTAGCATATAAATACACATAAAAAGGCGCTGATTTTTTCTTGACAAAAATATGGTTCTGTGATAACATTACTTATTGTCGATATCTTTTCATAAAATGGCATAAAATATGCATATGATTTATAGTTAAAAGGGCTATAAGTAGACTAATAACAAGCATTTATATATTATATTATTACATTAATACTTAATATAATAATTAAATTATCAAGCATTTAAGTGAGGGCTACTTACTTAAATGTTATATTTATAAATATAAACATTTCTTGGGGGTGCAATGATGTCAACAGCGCGAGATAGGTATAGTTTTGCTAAAATTGATGATGCAATTGAATTACCAAACCTTATTTATACACAGTTGAATTCTTATGAGTGGTTTTTAGAGCAGGGATTAAAAGAAGTATTTGATGAAATTACACCAATTGAAGATTTTTCAGAGAATTTAGTTTTAGAATTTGTTGATTATCATCTTGAAGATCCTGAACATAGTGTAGAAGATTGTAGGGATAGAGATGACACATATTCTGCTCCATTACAAGTAAAGGTCAGATTAATTAATAAAGAAACCGGTGAAGTTAAAGAACAGGAAGTTTTTATGGGTGATTTCCCATTAATGACTGATAAAGGTACTTTTATTATTAATGGTGCTGAAAGGGTAATAGTAAATCAGCTTATACGTTCATCTGGAGTATATTTTGATGATGAACGTACAAAAGATGGTCGTCGTTTAATAAATGGAAGTATAATTCCAAACAGAGGTGCCTGGATAGAATTTGAATATGATAAGAAGAGAATTATTTCTGTCAGAGTGGATAGAAAACGCAAGATGCCTTCTACAATTCTATTTAGAGCATTAGGTTATGGTAGTGATGAAGAATTAATTGAATTACTAGGAGATTCTAAAGTTATATTGGATACTTTAGATCGTGATTCAACCGATTCACAGGATGAGGCATTAATTGATTTATATAAAAAATTAAGACCTGGTGAACCACCAACTTTGGAAAGTGCCAAAAATTTAATTGATTCATTATTTTTTGATCCTAAAAGATATGATTTGGCTGCAGTTGGTAGATATAAGTTAAACAAAAAACTTGGTTTAGATATTGATAAAAACAAAAGATTTTTAGATAAAAAAGATATAATTGAAACTGTACGGTATATGGTTAAGTTAGTACATGAAGAACCAGATGCATATATAGATGATATTGATCATCTTGGTAATAGAAGATTAAAAACCGTGGGAGAGTTACTACAAAACCAATTTAGAATAGGCTTATCTCGAATGGAAAGAGTAGTTCGAGAAAGAATGACAATTCAGGATATAGATGTAGTTACACCTCAGGCCTTAATGAATACAAGACCTGTTGTAGCTGCTATCCAAGAGTTTTTCGGTAGTAGTCAGTTATCTCAGTTCATGGATCAAACTAATCCGATGTCTGAGTTAACCCACAAAAGAAGATTGAGTGCATTGGGACCAGGTGGTCTAAGTAGAGAAAGAGCAGGTTTTGATGTTCGTGATGTACACCACTCACATTATGGAAGGATTTGTCCTATTGAAACGCCTGAAGGCCCAAACATCGGACTTATTGGTGCATTGGGTACTTATGCTATGACAAATGAATATGGATTTATTATGACCCCATATAGAAAAATAGAGAACGGTAAAACAACAGGAGAGATAGATTATTTAACAGCAGATGAGGAAGATCTAAATATTGTTGCTCAGGCAAATACAAAGTTAGATGATGAAGGTAATATAGTAAAAGATGAAGTTGTTGCTAGACATAGAGGTGATATCTTAGAGGTATCTCCTGAAGAAGTTGATTACATGGACGTTTCTACAAAACAACTTGTGGGAGTATCAGCTGCTATGATCCCATTTTTAGAAAATGATGATGCTAACCGTGCGTTAATGGGAGCTAATATGCAGAGGCAGGCCGTACCTTTATTAAAGACTGATGCCCCTATAGTAGCAACCGGAATGGAACATAAAGCAGCTAAGGACTCTGGTTTAGTAGTAGTTGCAGATAATAGTGGTACAGTAAAGAAAGTTACTTCAAGAAAAATAGTTATAGAAAATGAAGAAGGAGATCTTGATAAATATAGATTAATGAAATTCAAAAGATCTAATCAAGGTTCCTGTATGAATCAAACACCTATTGTTAATGAAGGTGATGAGATAGAAAAAGGTGATACAATTGCTGATGGACCATCTACTGATCAAGGAGAGATGGCATTGGGAAGAAATGCATTAATAGCATTTATGCCTTGGGAAGGCTATAATTATGAGGATGCAATTTTAATTAGTGAAAAATTAGTTAAAGAAGATCATTTTACTTCTGTTCATATAGAAGAACATGAAGCAGAAGCTCGAGATACAAAATTAGGCCCTGAAGAGATCACAAGAGATATACCTAATGTAAGTGAAAATTCATTAAAAGATTTAGATGATAGAGGAATCATCAGAGTTGGAGCTGAGGTTAAAGAAGGTGACATCTTAGTTGGTAAAGTAACACCAAAAGGTGAAACAGAACTTTCAGCTGAAGAACGACTTTTAAGAGCAATATTTGGAGAAAAAGCTAGAGAAGTTAGAGATACATCTTTAAAAGTACCTCACGGAGAAGAAGGTATTGTTGTAGATGTAAAAGTATTTTCGCGTGAACAGGGAGATGAATTAAAACCTGGTGTTAATAAATTAGTAAGAGTATATATTGCAAACAAAAGAAAAATTGCTGTTGGAGATAAGTTTGCAGGTCGCCATGGTAATAAAGGTGTTATTTCTAGGATTTTACCTGAAGAGGATATGCCCTTTTTAGAAAATGGTGAACCAGTTGAAATAGTATTAAATCCATTGGGTGTTCCTTCCCGTATGAATATTGGACAGGTATTAGAGACACACCTTGGAATGGCCGCAAAAGCATTAGGGCTTTATGTAGAAACACCGGTATTTAACGGTGCATTAGAGGAAGAAGTAGAAGAATTCCTTGAAAAAGCCGGTTATAATAGAAATGGTAAAATGACATTATATGATGGAAGAAATGGGAAACCGTTTGATCATGATATAACTGTTGGTTATATGTATATCCTTAAATTACATCACCTAGTTGATGATAAGATCCATGCCCGTTCAACCGGCCCTTATTCATTAGTTACACAACAGCCGTTAGGTGGTAAAGCACAGTTCGGAGGCCAGCGTTTTGGTGAAATGGAGGTATGGGCTTTAGAAGCATATGGAGCAGCCTATAGTTTACAGGAAATGCTGACAGTAAAATCTGATGATGTGATCGGAAGAGTTAAAACTTATGAGGCAATTGTAAAAGGTGAGGAAGTTCCGCCACCGGGTGTGCCTGAATCATTTAAAGTATTGATAAAAGAAATGCAGAGTTTAGGTTTAGATGCCCGTGTATTTATAGAAGAAGATGATGAAATGGAATTAGAAGAAGAAGGTAATGAAGTAAGTGAAACAGCTAAAAAGCTTGGACTAGATACAGATCTTCAGTTATCAAGACCAAATTAAGGTTAATAAAATTAACAAAATAGGAGGGGGAATGACCCTTGTCAAATATAAATAATTTCGATTCAATGCGGATCGGAGTTGCATCTCCTGAACAGATAAGAGAATGGTCTCGTGGAGAAGTAAAAAAACCTGAAACCATTAACTATAGAACACTTAAACCTGAGAAAGACGGACTATTTTGTGAAAAAATATTTGGACCTACCAAAGACTATGAATGTCATTGTGGTAAGTATAAACGAGTAAGATACAAAGGTGTAGTATGTGATCGTTGTGGAGTAGAGGTTACCAGATCTAAAGTAAGAAGAGAAAGAATGGGACATATTGAATTAGCTGCACCTTGTACACATATCTGGTTTTTTAAAGGTATTCCTAGCCGTTTAGGTTTAATAATGGATATGTCACCTAGAGCATTAGAGAAAGTAATTTATTTTGTCTCATATATAGTAATCGAACCTGGTGATACTCCATTAAGTGAAAGACAGCTTTTATCTGAACAGGAATACAGAGAAGCTAGATCTAAATACGGTAATGATTTTGATGCTCGTATGGGTGCTGAAGCCATAAAAGAATTATTGAAAAAAATTGATGTTAAAAAAGATGTTAAACGGTTGAAAAAAGAAGTTAAATCATCTTCCGGCCAGCGTAGAAGACGTGCAGTAAGAAGATTGGAAGTAATGGATGGTTTAATGAATTCAGATCTAAAACCTGAATGGTTAGTTATGGATGTAATGCCTGTGATTCCGCCAGATTTACGTCCCATGGTTCAACTAGATGGTGGAAGGTTTGCAACGTCTGACCTTAATGACTTATATAGAAGAGTAATAAATAGAAATAATAGATTAAAGAGACTGCTTGATCTTGGAGCTCCTGAAATTATTATAAGAAACGAAAAAAGAATGCTGCAGGAATCTGTAGATGCTTTAATTGATAATGGTAGACGAGGAAGACCTGTAACAGGAGCAGGAAACCGCCCCTTAAAATCTTTAAGTGATATGTTAAAAGGTAAGCAAGGACGTTTCCGTCAAAATTTATTAGGAAAACGTGTTGATTATTCAGGTAGATCAGTAATTGTGGTTGGTCCTGAATTGAAAATGAATCAATGTGGTTTACCTAAGAAGATGGCATTAGAATTATTTAAACCTTTTGTAATGAAAGGCTTGGTAGATAAAGAATATGCTCATAATATTAAAAACGCGAAAAAAATGGTTGAAAAAGTAGATGAAAGAGTCTGGGGTATTTTAGAAGAAGTAATTAAAGGTCATCCTGTATTACTTAACAGAGCACCTACATTACACAGACTGGGAATACAAGCTTTTGAACCGGTATTAGTTGAAGGTAAGGCTATCAAATTACATCCACTAGTATGTCCAGCATATAATGCTGACTTTGATGGTGACCAGATGGCAGTACATTTACCTTTATCTGAAGAAGCTAAAACCGAAGCAAGAACACTTATGCTTTCAACAACAAACTTACTTACTCCTGCTGATGGAAATCCTATTACAGTACCAACACAGGATATGGTATTAGGTATCTATTATCTGACAACTCTTAAAGAAGGTATAAAAGGAGAAGGTAAAATATTCTCTAACCCATCAGAGGCAATAAAAGCATATGATACAGATAAAATATATTTACAAGCAAAGATTAAACTAAGAATTAATGGAGAGATTATAAATACAACAGTTGGTCGATTAATCTTTAATGAAGCTTTACCTAAAGATATGAATTACCTTAATCGTAGATTCGGTAAAAGTGATTTAGCAGATTTAATTTCTGAACTATATAATGAGTTTGGAGAAGAAGAAACTGTAAAATCGCTAGATAATATTAAATCTCTTGGATATGATTTTGCTACTCGTTCAGGTATTAGTATTGCTGTAACTGATGCTGCTATTCCTGAAGAAAAACAAAGTATTTTAGAAAATGCTGATCAAGAAGTGGATAAAATCGAGGAACATTTCAATAGAGGTGCAATAACTGAAGATGAAAGATATCACAGAGTTATAGATATTTGGGGAAATGCCAAAGATGATGTAACAGATGCTTTATTAGATCATCTAGATGAAGAAAACAATATCTATATTATGGCTACTTCAGGTGCACGTGGTAATACCTCGCAGATTTCACAGCTAGCTGGTATGCGTGGTTTGATGGCAGACCCATCAGGACGTATTATTGATCTTCCGATTAGATCAAGTTTTAGAGAAGGCCTGACTGTGTTAGAGTTCTTCTTATCATCCCATGGTGCACGTAAAGGTTTAGCAGATACCGCTTTAAGAACTGCTGACTCTGGTTATTTAACAAGAAGATTAGTAGATGTTTCACAGGATGTAATTGTAAATGAAGAAGACTGTGGGACTGAAAAGGGACTTTATGTTGATGCGATTGGAGATAAAAATAGTCCTGTAGAACCACTTAGAGAAAGAATTTTTGGTCGATTTGCTGCAGAGGATTTAAAACATCCTGAAACAGGTGAAATAATTTTAAAGAGTAATGAAATGATAAAACATGATGCAATAGATATAATTGAAGAGGTAGGTATTGAGGAAGTAAAAATAAGATCTGTAATTACCTGTGAATCTGAACTTGGTGTATGTAGTAAGTGTTATGGACGCAACTTGGCTACTAAAGAAAAAGTAAATATTGGTGAAGCAATTGGTATTGTTGCAGCTCAATCAATTGGTGAACCTGGTACTCAGTTAACAATGCGTACATTCCACACTGGTGGAGTTGCTGGTGATGATATAACTCAAGGTCTTCCAAGAGTTGAAGAATTATTTGAAGGCAGAACTCCTAAAGGTCATGCAATAATGACAGAAAAAGAAGGTAAAGTTAAGATCACTCAAAAACGAAACTCTAAAAGAATTGTAGTAACAAGTGAAGATGGAAAGAAAAAGACATATAAGATTCCATATGGTTCAAAGTTAATTGTTGAAGAAGGCGAATATGTTGAACCAGGAGATAAGTTAACTGAAGGTCCTTTAGATCCCAGTATTCTTCTTAGAGTTAGAGGTGAAGCAGCTGTACAGAATTATCTATTAGAAGAAGTACAAAATGTTTATAGATCTCAGGGTGTGGAAATTAACGATAAACACATTGAGGTAATAATAAGACAAATGATGAAAAGAGTTAAGATAAAAGAGTCTGGAGATACAGATCTCCTAACAGGTAGTTTAGTAACCCGACATGACTTTAAAGAAACTAACGATGAACTAAGAGCTAGTGATAAACCTGCTAAAGCAATTCCGCAGATACTTGGAATAACAAAAGCTTCATTAGCTACTGAAAGCTTTTTATCTGCTGCTTCATTCCAGGAAACAACCAGAGTATTAACAGAAGCTGCACTAGAGGGTAAAGTTGATAGATTAAGAGGATTAAAAGAAAATGTTATAATAGGTCAACTAATTCCCGCTGGTACTGGTATGAGAAAATATAGAAAAGATGATAAAGTAGGAGAAAATGTAACAGATGTAACTCAAATTTTAGAACAAATTGATGATGAATAGATAATTGTGAATTTAGTGTTGACAACAGATATCAAAGGTGTTAAAATACACTAGTGTGTGCAGTCTGAAGTATGTATATACAATATCTTTACAATATTACAAATAAATTAATAAGTATTTTGGCAGAGAACAGCATTGAAAAAGATGCTGGTTCTCTGCTGCATAACTGAAATTACTGGAAGGAGGTGGGTTTTGTGCCAACAATTAATCAGCTTATTCGTAAAGGTCGCAAAAAGACTAAAAAGAAAAAGAATGCTCCTGCATTAGAAGGATCACCACAGAAAAGAGGAGTATGTACTAGAGTTTATACTGCGACTCCCAAAAAACCAAACTCAGCTTTAAGAAAAGTTGCCCGTGTACGTTTAACCAATGGAAAAGAGGTGACCTGTTACATACCTGGAGAAGGACATAATTTACAGGAACACTCTGTAGTATTAGTCAGAGGTGGACGTGTAAAAGATTTACCAGGTGTTAGATATCATATTGTTAGAGGTACTTTAGATACAGCAGGTGTTGAAGAACGTAGACAAGGTCGTTCAAAATATGGAGTTAAAAAACCTAGTTAGAAACTTTAATTTATATAGATACTCTTATCAAGTTTAAAGGGGGGAATTCCGTGCGTAAAAATAGAGCAGAAAGACGTGAAGTCAAACCTGATTCAGTATATAACAGCGTATTAGTTAACCGTTTCATTAATAAAATAATGTTAGATGGCAAAAAAAGTCTGGCAGAATCATTATTATATGATGCAATGGATTTATTAAAAGAAGAAACCGGTGAAGAACCAACTACTGTATTAGAAGAAGCATTAAGTAATGTAATGCCTACTTTAGAAGTTAAATCCCGCCGTATCGGTGGTTCTAACTATCAGGTACCAGTAGAAGTTTCAGACTATAGAAGAAGATCTCTAGCTATTCGTTGGATAGTTGAAGATGCTAGAAATCGTAATGAAAGAACTATGAAAGAAAGAATTACAAAAGCTTTACTAGATGCTTATAATAATTCGGGTGGAGCTGTTCGTAAAAAAGAAGAAGTACACAGAATGGCAGAAGCTAATAGAGCATTTGCACATTATGGATGGTAATATTAATAGGACTTATAAATTTACAATTTTAAGAAGGGGGGAGAATGATGGCCCGACAATTTCCATTAGAAAAAACAAGAAATATAGGAATTATGGCTCACATAGATGCTGGCAAGACAACTACTACTGAACGCATACTATATTATACCGGTAGAGTACACAAAATGGGTGAAACACACGATGGAGCATCTGTCATGGACTGGATGGAGCAGGAACAAGAAAGAGGTATAACTATAACCTCTGCTGCGACTACAGCTAAGTGGCGAGATAATCGTATTAATATTATAGATACGCCCGGACATGTGGACTTTACAGTTGAAGTTGAAAGATCTCTTAGGGTATTAGATGGAGCAATTGCATTATTTTGTTCAGTCGGAGGAGTTGAACCCCAATCAGAAACAGTCTGGAGACAGGCTGATAAATATGGAGTACCTCGTATTGCGTTTGTGAACAAGATGGACCGTATGGGTGCTGATTATTTCCGAGTTATAGATATGATGAAAAAGAGACTGGGTGCTAACGCAGTTCCAATACAATTACCAATAGGTAGTGAAGATAATTTTGAAGGTGTTGTAGATCTTATAGAAATGGATGCAATAGTATATGAAGATGAGCTCGGTGTTGATTTTGATAGAGTTGAGATTCCTGAAGATTATAAAGAACAAGCTGACGAATATAGAGAAAACTTATTAGAGATCTTATCTGAGCATGATGATGAATTAATGCTTAAATATATAGAAGATGAAGAAATAACAACTGATGATGTTATGAAAGCATTAAGAAAAGCTGTAA
This sequence comes from Bacillota bacterium, assembly GCA_051745185.1. Taxonomy (GTDB): domain Bacteria; phylum Bacillota; class Halanaerobiia; order Halanaerobiales; family M55B127; genus M55B127. The sequence goes on along the minus strand of JBNJDV010000001.1, from coordinate 67,542 downwards.
TTAATGTAAATTTAATTCCGGTTTTATGCGGATCTGCATTTAAGAACAAAGGAGTTCAAATGTTATTGGATGCAATTGTAGATTATATGCCGTCACCATTGGATGTTCCTCCTATGGAGGGAGAAAATCCAAAAACTGGTGAGATTGAAGTTAGAAAGGCATCTGACGATGAACCATTTTCTGCATTAGCATTTAAGATTATGACAGATCCTTATGTTGGTAAACTGGCATTCTTTAGAGCTTATTCTGGAGTATTAGAAGCGGGTTCATATATATATAATTCAACTAGTGAAAAAAGAGAAAGAATAGGTAGAATATTGCAGATGCATGCAAATCACAGAGAAGAAAGAGAAGCGGTCTATGCTGGTGACCTAGCTGCTGCTGTAGGGCTAAAAAATACCAGTACAGGTGATACTCTTTGTGAAGCAGATCATCCAATTGTATTAGAATCAATGGAATTTCCTGAACCTGTTATTTCTGTTGCAATTGAACCAAAAAGTAAAGCAGATCAAGATAAACTATCACAATCTTTACTTAAACTCGCAGAAGAAGATCCAACTTTCCAAGTGAAATCTGATGAAGAAACTGGTCAGACAATCATTAAAGGTATGGGTGAACTTCACTTAGAAGTAATTGTCGATAGACTATTAAGGGAATTTAAAGTTGATGCTAATATTGGTAAACCACGTGTTGCTTATCGCGAAACTATTACACGTAAGGTTGAAGATGTTGAAGGTAAATTTATTAGACAGTCCGGTGGACGCGGCCAATACGGTCATGTAGTCTTAGATATGGAACCCAATGAAGAAGGTGGAGGTTTCGTATTTGAAGATAAAATTACCGGAGGATCAATTCCTAAAGATTATATTGGTCCAGTAGAAGATGGTATTGAAGAAGCAATGGAAAATGGAATTCAAGCTGGTTATCCAGTGGTTGATATCAAAGTGACATTAAAAGATGGTAGTTTCCATGAAGTTGACTCTTCTGAAATGGCATTTAAAATAGCTGGTTCAATGGCATTTAGAGAAGCTGCTAGAAGAGCAAGACCTGTAATTTTGGAACCAGTAATGGAAGTAGAGGTTGTTGTGCCTGAAGACTATATGGGTGATGTTATAGGTGACCTTAATGGTCGTAGAGGTAAGATTGAAGGAATGGAAAGAAGAGCAAATGCACAAGTAGTAAATGCTTATGTACCTCTTTCTGAAATGTTCGGTTATGCAACCGATTTACGTTCTAAAACTCAGGGTAGAGCTACTTATACAATGCAGTTCTCACATTATGAAAAAACACCAAAGAGTGTGGCCAAAGAAATTCTTGGTGAATAAAAAAAAGAAAAACTGTTAAAAGGAGATGAATATAATGGCTAAGCAAAAATTTGAAAGAACAAAACCGCATCTTAATATTGGTACAATAGGACACGTTGACCATGGTAAGACCACATTAACAGCAGCAATAACTTCTGTATTAGCAAACTATGGTGGTGCAGAGGTAAGAGACTTTGCATCAATCGATAATGCACCAGAAGAAAAAGAAAGAGGAATTACAATAGCGACTTCCCACGTTGAGTATGAGACAGAAGAAAGACACTATGCTCACGTAGACTGTCCAGGACACGCTGATTATGTTAAGAACATGATAACAGGTGCAGCCCAGATGGATGGTGCAATTTTAGTTGTATCTGCTGCAGATGGTCCAATGCCGCAGACACGCGAGCATATTTTATTAGCTCGTCAGGTAGGCGTGCCTTCAATAGTAGTATTTTTAAACAAAGCAGATATGGTAGATGATGAAGAGTTAATAGAATTAGTAGAGATGGAAGTAAGAGACTTACTTAACGAATATGACTTTCCAGGAGACGATGTACCAGTAATAGTAGGATCAGCATTAAAGGCATTAGAAAATGCAGATCCAGAAGGACCTTGGGGTAAAAAGGTAGTGGAATTAATGGAAGCAGTAGATCAATACATTCCAGAACCAGAGAGACATAGTGACCAACCATTCTTAATGCCAATAGAGGATATATTCTCAATTAAAGGTCGCGGAACAGTAGCAACAGGAAGAGTTGACAGAGGGACCTTACATCCACAGGATGAGGTAGAAATAGTAGGAATTAAAGATACAACAAGCACAGTAGTAACCGGTGTAGAGATGTTTAGAAAGTTATTAGATGAGGCAGTAGCCGGAGATAATATCGGTGCATTATTAAGAGGTGTAAAAAGAGAAGATATCGAGAGGGGTCAGGTATTAGCTGAGCCCGGAAGTATAACACCTCATACAAAGTTTAAGGCAGAGGTATATGTGTTATCGAAAGATGAGGGTGGAAGACACACACCGTTTTTTGATGGATACAGACCACAGTTTTATTTCAGAACAACAGATGTGACAGGTAGTATACATTTACCAGAAGGAGTAGACATGGTAATGCCTGGAGATAATATAGAGATGGATGCAGAGTTAATCACTCCAATAGCAATGGAAGAAGGATTAAGATTTGCGATTCGTGAAGGCGGCCACACTGTAGCTTCTGGTGTTGTAACTGAAATAGTCGAGTAATTAAACTAAAAATGAGAAGAGGATGACATTCCTCTTCTTTAACTGTTCTTTATCTCGGTTTGTTTGAAGGAGGGAAGATAATGACCAATCATGAAAAAATAAGAATTAGGCTAAAATCGTTTGAACACGAACTTTTAGATAAATCGGCAGAAAAAATTGTGGGTACAGCCAAGAGAACCGGAGCAGAAGTTTCTGGTCCTATCCCACTACCAACTAAAAAAGAGATATTCACTGTTTTGAGGTCTCCTCATGTTCACAAAGATGCAAGAGAACAGTTTGAGATGAGAACTCATAAGAGATTGATAGATATTCTTGATCCAACTTCAAAAACGGTAGACTCATTAATGAGATTAGATTTACCTGCCGGTGTTGATATTGAGATTAAATTATAAGGTCAGGAGGTGTACTAAGAGATGGCTAAAGGATTATTAGGTAAGAAAGTAGGAATGACACAAGTATTTGATGAAAATGACAATATGATTCCGGTAACTGTTATTGAAGCAGGCCCTTGTGTTGTTACTGAAAAACGTACTGTAGAAAAAGACGGATATCAAGCCGTTCAATTAGGCTTTGAAGATATAAAAGAAAGAAAGTTAACAAAACCAGAATTAGGTCAGTATAAGAAACATGGTTTAAAGCCTAAAAGATATTTGGTGGAATTTAGAAATTTTGATCAAGATATTGAAATTGGTGATGAAGTAACAGTAGACATCTTTGAAGAAGGAGAACTGGTGAAAGTACAAGGGGTTTCAAAAGGAAAAGGTTTTTCTGGAAATATTCAGAGATGGAACCAAAGTGTGGGACCAAAAACTCACGGTTCACATTTTCATAGAGCACCTGGATCTATAGGAGCAGTTGATGCTTCTAGAGTATTTAAAGGTCAGAAAATGCCCGGGAGAATGGGTCATGATATGACTACTGTTCATAATTTAGAAGTTGTGAAAGTTGATACAGAAAGAAAAGTTATTTTAATTAAGGGATCAGTACCTGGTCCGAAAAAAACTTTAGTGTCACTTATTGGACTAGAAAAGTAAAAAGTTGATGGATAGAAAGGAGGACTTACAATGCCTCAGGCAGTTAAATATAACACCAATGGTGAAAAAATAGCTGATATTGATTTATCAGATGATATATTTAATAGTGATATAAAAGAAGATGTTGTACATCAAGTAGTTACAGCTCAGTTAGCAAAGATAAGAGGTGGTAATGCTTCTACTAAAACCAGAAGTGAAGTAAGAGGTGGCGGTAGAAAACCTTGGAGACAAAAAGGTACAGGCCGTGCGAGACATGGTAGTATTCGCTCCCCATTATGGGTTGGCGGTGGTATTACTTTTGGACCCAGACCACGTTCTTATAATAAAAAAGTTAACAAAAAAATGAAAAAATTAGCTGTAAGATCTGTTTTAAGTGATAAATTACAAAATGATGGAATTATGATTTTAGATGAGCTTAAAATGGATGAAGTTAAAACAAAAAACATGGTTAATTTATTAGAAGAGTTAGGTTTAAAAGATAAAAAAGTACTTATTGTACTTCCTGGTAAAGATGAAAAAACATATTTATCAGCACGTAATATTCCTCATGTTAAGACATTAGTCCTAGATGGGTTAAACACTTACGATCTTTTAAACAATGAAGTAATTTTGATGTCAGAAGAGGCTGTTAGAAAGATTGAGGAGGTGCTGGGAGAATGAAAGATCCTAGAGATGTTTTAATTAAACCTGTGATAACTGAAAACAGCATGTTGAAAATGGAAGAAAGTAATACTTATACTTTTAAAGTTGCTAAAAATGCTAATAAAGTTGAAATAAGAAAAGCTATTGAAGAAATTTTTAATGTGAAAGTAGACAATGTTAATACCATGAATATGCGTGGAAAAAAACGTAGACTTGGTAGAAATGAAGGAAAAACCGCAAGCTGGAAAAAAGCTTTGGTTAGATTAGCCGAAGGAGATTCAATAGAAATATTTGAAGGACTCTAATATTTATTGTTAAAGGAGGGGACACAATGGCTATCAAGACCTTTAAACCTACAACTCCTTCCAGGAGATATATGACTGTTTCTTCTTTTGAAGAAATTACAAAAAAAGAACCAGAAAAAAGTTTACTTGCTAAACTTCATAAAACTGGTGGACGTAATGTAAATGGAAGGATCACCTCAAGAAGAAGAGGTGGAGGACATAAAAGACGTTATAGAATAATAGATTTTAAGAGAGACAAAGATAATATACCTGCAAAAGTAGCTGCAATCGAATATGATCCAAACAGAACTGCAAGAATAGCGTTACTAACATATGCAGATGGAGAAAAAAGATATATTTTAGCTCCAGATAAATTATCTGTTGGAGATGAAATAATTTCTGGAGAAAATATAGATATAGTTCCTGGTAATTCTTTAAAGTTAAAGAATATACCTGTTGGTACAATAGTACACAATGTGGAGCTACAACCTGGTAAAGGTGGACAAATTGCTAGATCAGCTGGTGTTAATGCACAAATTTTGGCTAAAGAAGGAAAATTTGCTCATGTTAAAATGCCTTCAAGTGAAGTTCGCTTAATCAGACAAGAGTGTAAAGCTACTATAGGACAGGTCGGTAATATTAATCATGAAAATATTACCCTGGGAAAAGCTGGCCGTAGTAGATGGAAAGGAAAAAGACCTTCTGTACGCGGTGTTGTTATGAATCCTCATGATCACCCACACGGTGGTGGTGAAGGTAAATCACCTGCAGGACGTCATCCAGTTACTCCTTGGGGACAAAAAACTATGGGTAAAAAGACGCGAAAAACAAAAAAATCTGATAAGTATATTATCAGGTCCCGCAAGACCAAGAAAAGATAGAGGTTAAAGGAGGTATAATTTTATGGCTAGATCTGTTAATAAAAGACCATTTGTTCAAGAGAAACTTATGGAAAAGATAGAAGAATTAAATGAATCTGGAAAAAAAGAAGTTATAAAAACATGGTCACGCAGTTCAACCATCTTTCCCAATATGGTTGGTCATACAATAGCGGTCCATGATGGCAGAAAACATGTACCAGTATTTATAACTGAAGAAATGGTAGGACATAAATTAGGAGAATTTGCACCTACTAGAATATTTAGAGGGCATAGTAGACATACTGAACGCTCTACTACACTTAAATAAACACTAAAGGGGGGTTTATATTATGGAAGCTAAAGCTGTTGCCAAATATGTGAGAGTTTCCCCGCGTAAATCTAGAAGAGTAATTGACTTAATAAGAGGGAAAGATATTGGAGAGGCAATAGGTATATTAAAAAACACACCTAATAAATCTTCAAAAATTATAGAAAAAGTTCTTAACTCAGCGATTGCAAATGCAGAGAACAATCACGATATGTTTGTTGATGATTTATATGTATCAAAATGTTTTGTTGACGAAGGACCTACAATGAAAAGGTTTCGTCCGAGAGCAATGGGACAGGCAAGTCCAATAAACAAAAGGACAAGCCATGTTACCGTAATTCTTGAAGAGAAGAAGGAGGGTTAAATTTGGGTCAAAAAGTAAATCCACATGGTCTTCGTGTAGGAGTAATAAAAGATTGGGATGCCAAATGGTATGCTAATAAAGATAATTATGCAAAACTACTGCATGAAGATATAGAAATTAGAGAACATATAAAAAAGAAGATGTTCGAAGCTGGAATTTCTAGAGTAGTAATTGAAAGAGCTGCAAATAGACTTAAGATTGATGTTCATACTGCCCGTCCAGGTATGGTTATTGGTAGAGGTGGTTCTGAAGTTGATGCATTGAGAAAAGAAATTGAAAATATGACAGGAAAAACTGTTCAAATAAATGTTGTAGAAGTTGATAAACCAGAACTTAATGCTCAGTTAGTTTCCGAAAACATTGCTCAACAACTTTTAAGAAGAGTTTCTTTTAGGAGAGCTATGAAAAAAGCGATGGATAGAGCAATGAAAATGGGAGCTGAAGGTTTTAAAATAATGAGTAGTGGCCGTTTAGGTGGAGCTGAAATGGCTAGAAAAGAAGGTTATCAAGAAGGTAGTGTACCTCTTCATACTCTAAGAGCCGATATAGATTATGGTTTTGCTGAAGCAGATACAACATACGGTAAAATAGGTGTTAAAGTTTGGATTAATAAAGGCGAAATATTACCTGAAGTAGATAATGAATAATAGAAATGTTTGAAAGGAGGTCTCTAAATGTTAGTACCTAAAAGGGTTAAGCATCGTAAACAGCAGAGAGGCAGAATGAGAGGTAAAGCAGTAAGAGGAACCGATATTTCATTTGGTGAATTCGGACTGCGTGCACTTGAACCTCACTGGATTACTAATCGCCAGATAGAGGCTGCTCGTGTTGCTTTAACTAGATATATAAAAAGAGGTGGAAAGGTTTGGGTTAAAATATTTCCTGATAAACCTGTAACCTCCAAACCTGCAGAAACAAGAATGGGTAGTGGTAAAGGTGCCCCTGAAAAGTGGGTAGCTGTTGTAAAACCCGGTAGGATTATGTTTGAATTAGCGGGTGTACCAGAAGAAGTTGCTAAGGAAGCTATGAGGCTTGCTGCTCATAAACTACCAATAAAAACTAAATTTGTGAAACGAGATGAAACGGATGGTGAGTCCAATGAGAGCTGATGAATTGAGAAATTTAACTGATGTTGAATTAGATCAAAAGTTGAGAGAATTCAAAGAAGAGTTGTTTAATCTAAGATTTCAACATGCGACTGCACAATTAGATAATCCTACTAGAATTCGTGAGGTTAAGAGAATAATTGCTCGCATTAAAACTATAAAACGCGAACAAGAACTTGGAATTAACCAAGCATAGATTGTTTAAGAAAGGAGATTGATTATGGCAGAAATTAATACAAATAAAAAAATACGTACTGGTTTTGTGGCCAGTGACAAGATGGATAAAACTGTCACAGTTGCTGTTGAACGTAAAACTCAGCACCCTTTATATAAAAGAGTTGTAAAACAAACAAAAAAATATAAAGTACATGATGAAAAGAATGAGTGTAATGAGGGTGACAAAGTACGTATTATAGAAACTCGTCCTTTAAGTAAGTCAAAAAGATGGAGAGTTTTAGAAATTATCGAAAAAGCAAAATAATGTTCATTATAGATGAGGAGGGTTCTAAATGATTCAGTCTGAAAGTAGACTTAAGGTTGCCGATAACTCTGGAGCCCGTGAACTTTTATGTATAAAAGTACTGGGTGGTTCAAGAAAAAGATATGCCGGTATCGGTGACAAAATAATAGCTTCTGTTAAAGAAGCAATACCAGACGGTATGGTAAAAAAAGGCGAAGTAGTGACTGCTTTAATTGTAAGAACTAAAAAGGAAATGAAAAGAAAAGACGGTTCATATATAAAATTTGACGAAAATGCAGCTGTAATTATAGATAATAATGATAATCCAACAGGTACCCGTATTTTTGGACCTGTAACACGTGAATTGAGAGATAAAAATTATATGAAAATTATCTCCTTAGCACCTGAGGTATTATAGAGGGGGGAGTTTAATGAGAATTAAAAAAGATGACACTGTTGAAGTTATATATGGTAAAGATAAAGGCAAACGAGGTAAAGTTTTAAATGTAGATCGTGATGAAGATCGTGTTATCGTGGAAGGAATTAATATTGTCAGTAGACATATGCGTCCTACCCAGGATATGCCACAGGGCGGAATTATTGAAAATGAAGCCCCAATTCATATTTCTAACGTTATGCTCGTATGCCCTCGCTGTGACGAAAGATCTCGTGTCGGTGTAGATGTTTTAGACAGCGGGAAAAAAGTAAGAGTATGTAAAAGCTGTGACGAAGTAATAGATAAATAGATTTAACTGGAAGGAGGTTATTGGATGTCTGTTTTAGCCGAACAATTTAGGGAAGAAATATTACCTCAATTAGTTGAAAAATTTAATTACAATAATGTAATGGAAGCACCTAAGGTAGAAAAGATAGTTGTTAACGTTGGGATTGGAGATGCAAAAGAAGATCCCAAACTGTTAGATCAAGTTGTAGAAAATGTCGCTAGAATTACTGGGCAACAACCAACAGTAACTAGAGCTAAAAAAGCTATAGCGAACTTTAAAATACGTGAGGGAATGCCGATCGGTGTTAAAGTAACTTTGCGTGGTGAATATATGTATGAGTTTCTATATAAGTTAATCAATATTACTTATCCACGTGTAAGAGACTTTAGAGGTATTTCTCCGGATGCGTTTGATGGTAGAGGAAATTATAGTCTTGGACTGAATGAACATATTGTATTCCCAGAAATCAAAATTGATGATGTAGATAAGGTTCATGGTGTTGAAGCTACAATAGTTACATCAGCAGAAACTGATGAAGAAGCCTTTGAATTATTAAGATTAATGGGTATGCCATTTAAAAAGTAGTCCAATAATAAGGAGGGATTAATTTTATGGCCCGTAAGGCATTAGTCGAGAAAGCAAACAAAGAGCCTAAATATTCTACTAGAAAAGTTAATAGATGTAGTAGATGTGGAAGAGCTCGTGGTTATATGAGAAAATTTGATCTCTGTAGAATTTGTTTCAGAGAATTAGCACATAAAGGTGAAATACCCGGAGTTAAAAAAGCAAGTTGGTAAAATCAGGAAGGAGGATGGCTTAATGAATATTACTGATCCGATTGCAGATATGTTAACACGTGTCCGTAATGCCAATAGTGTAAATAAAGATGTTGTCGATATACCTGCTTCGAATTTAAAAATTAATATTGCAAAAACTTTAAAAGATGAAGGTTTTATCAAAGAATATAAAATTATAGATAATTATCCTCAAAATAAAGTTAGAGTTTATTTGAAGTATGGAAAAGACAATGAAAAAGTTATTACCGGAATCAAAAGAATAAGTAAACCTGGATTAAGAGTATATGTTAATAAAGATGAAATACCAAGAGTACTCGGAGGTTTAGGAATAGCTGTTATTTCAACATCTCGAGGAGTATTAACTGATAAAGAAGCTCGCAAAGAAGGCGTGGGTGGAGAAGTTCTCTGCTACGTATGGTAAAGATACGATTTTTCTAGAAAATAGCTGGAGGTGAATTTAATGTCCCGTATAGGTAAACAACCTGTTGACATTCCGGAAAAAGTTGATGTTAATATAGATGGAAGCAAGGTAACTGTTAAAGGACCAAAGGGAGAAATCACTAGGGAGTTCAATCCCTTATTTGATATAAATATTGAAGATGAAGCTGTTGTTGTAAAAAGACCTTCAGATAGCAAAGATGACCGTTCTCAACATGGATTAATTCGTAGTTTGATTGAAGGAATGGTAGAAGGTGTAACTGAAGGATTTACTAAAAAATTAGAATTGGTAGGTGTTGGATATAATGCAAAAGTCCAAGGAAGTACTCTTGTACTTGAAGTAGGATATTCACATCCGATTAAATTTGAAGCACATGATGGCATCAAATTTGATGTGGAAAAAAATATAATAACTGTATCTGGTTATGATAAACAGTTAGTCGGCGATGTCGCAGCTAATATAAGAGAAACAAGAAAACCTGAACCATATAAAGGTAAAGGTGTTAAATATGTAGGTGAACACATTAGAAGAAAAGTTGGTAAAACCGGTTAATTGAAGGGAGTGATAATTGTGGATAAGAGGTCTGCCAGAAAAAGAAGGCACTTCAGAATTAGAAATAAAATTACAGGTACTCCTAACAAACCAAGAATGGTTGTAAACAGGAGTTTGAAAAATATGTACGTTCAGATTATAAATGATTTAACTGGACATACTCTTGTTGCTGCATCTACAGAAGATGAAAAATTACGCAGCCAATTAGACTACAGCGGTAATGTAGAAGCTGCTAAAAAAGTTGGAGAATTGGTTGCAAAAAGAGCATTAGAAAATGACATTAATGAGGTTGTTTTTGATAGAGCCGGATATAAATATCACGGACGAGTTAAAGCAGTTGCAGAAGCAGCAAGAGAAGAAGGATTAAAATTTTAACGAAGGAGGCGAATCCATGAGCAAGATTGATCCGAATAAATTGGATTTAGACGAAAGAGTAGTTAATATAAATCGTGTTGCTAAAGTTGTAAAAGGTGGACGTAACTTTAGCTTTAGCGCTCTAGTGGTTGTTGGAGATTCAAACGGCCATGTTGGAGCAGGCATTGGAAAAGCAAATGAAGTACCAGAAGCAATAAGAAAAGGTGTAGATGATGCTAAAAAGCACTTAATCAAAGTGCCTATTGTCGAAACTACTATTCCACATGAAATAACAGGAGTATTCGGAGCAGGAAGAGTTCTATTAAAACCTGCTGTTGAGGGTACAGGTGTTATTGCCGGTGGTCCAGTACGTGCGGTAATAGAATTAGCAGGAATCAACGATATTTTAACAAAATCACTTGGTTCTTCAAATCCTATAAATATGGTTAATGCTACAATGACTGGTTTAAAAGAATTAAAATCAGCAGAAGATGTAGCAAGATTAAGAGGAAAAACAGTAGAAGAAATTCTTGGATAATTAAGGAGGTGCGCAACGTTATGAACTTACATGACTTAAAACCCGCGAAAGGTTCTAAAAAAAGAAAAAGAAGAGTAGGACGTGGTACTGGTTCTGGAAGAGGTTATACTTCAGGACGCGGAGCTAACGGACAAAATTCTAGATCTGGTAATAAAATTAGACCAACTTTTGAAGGTGGACAGACACCATTGTTTAGAAAGCTTCCAAAACGCGGATTTAATAATATTTTTAAAAAGCAGTACAGTGTTGTAAATGTTTATCAGTTAAATAACTTTGATGAGGGCACAGAAATTACTCCCGAATTACTACAAGAAAAAGGATTAATTGATAATATTGCAAAAAATGGCGTTAAAGTACTAGCCAAAGGTGCTATCACCAAAGATTTAACTGTAAAAGCACACGCCTTCAGTAAATCTGCCGTTGAAAAGATCGAAAATGCTGGTGGAAAGGCTGAGGTGATTTAAGTTGTTACAGACTTTTAAAAACATTTTTAAGGTAAAAGAACTTAGGAAAAAAGTACTATTTGTTTTAGCTATGATGGTAGTATATAGATTAGGTGCTCATATACCGGTTCCTGGAGTAGATGTTGGTATTTTACAGGAAAGACTATTCCAAGGTGGAATTGGAGGAGTATTTGATTTTCTTGATTTATTTGCTGGTGGTGCTTTAAGAAACTTTACAGTTTTTGCAATGAGTATCACACCATATATTACAGCTTCAATTATTCTAAACCTATTAACTGTTGTAATACCTAAATTAGAAGAACTATCTAAACAAGGTGCTGAAGGAAGAAAAAAAATTGCTCAGTATACTAGGTATGGAACAATTGTATTAGCTGTTATTCAGGGGGTTGGTATAACATCATATATTAATCGTTTTGGTGCAATACCTAATCCTACATTTTTTGATCTATTTTTAATAGTTGTTACTTTAACAGCAGGAACAGCTTTCTTGATGTGGCTTGGTGAGCAAATTAATGATAAGGGTATCGGTAACGGTATTTCTATTATAATTTTTACATCAATTATTTCAAGATTCCCTGGAGAAATAGTTAGCACATATAGATTATTTCAAGCTGGAAGTATTTCTATTTTAAACATATTACTTTTTGTAGTATTAGCAATTGCTATTGTTGCTGGAATTATATTTGTACAAGAAGGTGAAAGAAGAATTCCGGTTCAATATTCAAAGAGAATTGTAGGTAGAAAGGTATATGGTGGAAGAAGTACTCATATACCAATGAAAGTAAACCAGGCTGGAGTTATTCCAGTAATATTTGCTTCATCTGTACTAATGTTCCCAGGAGTTATTGCACAAGTGTTACCATTTGATTGGGCACAAAGCATATCAACATTGATACAACCAGGTTCAACACTTTATCTGATATTATATGGTTTAATGATCCTCTTTTTCACATATTTTTATACTGCTATTACATTCAATCCAGAAGAGGTAGCAGAAAACATGCAGAAAAATGGTGGATTTATTCCAGGAATAAGACCAGGTAAAGCGACAATAAATTATTTAGATAAAATACTAGTAAGAGTAACATTAGCTGGAGCATTTTTCTTAACAATAGTTGCTATGTTACCTTTTGCAATGGGTCCATTGACAGGTGTAAACATCAGTTTCGGTGGTACATCAGTATTGATTATGACCGGTGTAGCATTACAAACAATGCAACAAATTGAATCACATCTATTAATGAGACACTATGAAGGCTTTATGAAATAATATAAACAAAGGGGGAAGAAGATGAATCTTATAATGCTTGGTTTGCCGGGTGCAGGTAAAGGTACACAAGCCAAAAAATTAAGCAATAAATATAATATACCCCATATTTCAACAGGAGACATATTTAGAACTGCAATAAAAGATGAAACAGAACTCGGTAAAAAAGCCAAAGAGATAATTGATTCTGGCGGTCTAGTGCCGGATGAAATTACTAATAATATTGTGAGAGAAAGACTAAAAGAAAAAGATTGTAAGGCAGGATTTATTCTAGACGGATTCCCCAGAACTATAAATCAAGCAGAAGCATTAGATAATATGCTCGATGAAATGAATCGGTCATTAGATTTAGCTTTATATATAAATGTCACTAAAGAAGAATTAATAAAAAGATTAACATTAAGAAGAACATGTAGTAACTGTGGAGCTATATATCATTTAGAATATAATCCACCTAAAAAAGAAGGTATATGTGATAAATGTGGTGGAAAGTTAATCCAACGCACTGATGATAAAGAAGAAGTAGTAAAAGAAAGATTAAAAGTGAATGAAGAAAAAATAATGAGTTTAGTTAACTTTTATGAAAAAAAAGGTAAGCTTGCTATGGTAAAAAGTGATGCAGGAATCGATGAAGTATTTGCTAAAATTGTTAATATTGTTGAGGAGCAGGTGTTATGATAAGCATTAAATCATCGAGAGAGTTAAATATTATGAGAGATGCAAATAAAATAGTTGCAGAAACTCATCAATATTTAAGTGAAATCATCAAGCCCGGTATTTCAACTGCTGAAATAGACAAAAAGGGTGATGAGTTCATAAGAAAACATGGTGCTGAACCATCTTTTAAAGGTTATAGGGGATATCCCGCTTCAGTTTGTGTTTCTATAAATGATGAAGTAGTTCATGGTATTCCTAGATCAGATAGATTTTTAAAAGAAGGGGATATTGTAAGTTTAGATATAGGTACTTTCTATAAAGGCTTTAATGGAGATGCAGCTAGAACTTTTCCGGTAGGAAAAGTTTCAAAAGAGGCACAAAAGTTAATCGATGTAACAAGAGTTTCTCTCGAAAAGGCTATCAAGAAAGCATTATATAAAAACCATTTATCAGATATATCTAATGCAGTACAAAGCTATGTAGAAAAAAATAATTTCTCGGTTGTAAGAGAATATGTGGGACATGGCATCGGTCGAGATATGCATGAACCCCCACAAATTCCAAATTTCGGATCACCTGGCCACGGTCCTATCTTAAAAGAAGGAATGACACTGGCAATTGAACCCATGGTAAATGTTGGAGATTATAAGGTTAAGACTTTAGATGATAATTGGACGGTAGTAACAAAAGACGGAAGTTTGTCGGCTCATTTTGAAAACACAATTGCAATTACTAAAAACGGGCCTGAAATATTAAGTAAGGTTTAAAACAATTTGTGTAAAAAGTGTGATCTGTGGTATAATAAAATTTGGGCTTATTGAGTAACAAAAACAAGGAGGCTTATCAAATATATGGCTAAGGAAGAACCTATTGAAGTTCAAGGTACAGTTATTGAGCCTTTACCAAATGCCAAATTTAGAGTTGAATTGGAAAATGGTCATAAGGTATTAGCACATGTTTCAGGTAAAATGCGGATGAATTATATTAGAATTTTACCTGGTGACAAAGTAACTGTTGAACTTTCACCTTATGATTTAAGTCGTGGTAGAATTACTTACCGTCATAAAGCAAAATAATTTGCTTAAGGAGGGATGTTAGGTGAAGGTAAGACCATCTGTTAAACCTATTTGTGATAAATGTAAGGTAATTAGACGAAATGGCAAAGTTATGGTTATTTGTGAAAATCCAAAGCATAAACAGCGTCAAGGTTAAAATATAAATGTTGGAGGTGTATAATATTGGCACGTATTGAAGGTGTTGATTTACCAAGAAATAAGAGAGTAGAAATTGGCTTAACTTATATCTATGGTATAGGTCGTTCTACATCACAAGATATTTTAGATAACGCGGGAGTAGACCGGGATACAAGGGTGAAAGATTTAACTGAAGCTGAAATTAGTAAAATTAGACAAGAAATCGATAAACACCCTGTTGAAGGTGAACTTCGTCGTGAAGTGAGAGCAAACATTAAAAGATTAAAAGATATAGGTAGTTATCGTGGATTGCGCCACCGCAGAGGTTTACCAGTAAGAGGGCAAAGAACAAGAACTAATGCGAGAACACGTAAAGGCCCTAAAAAGACTGTTGGTGCTAAACGCGGTAGCAAAACTAAAACAGCAAAATAATTAAGTTGTTAGGAGGTATATAGATGGCTAAAGCCAAGAAAAAAGGTAACAAAAGAGGCCGTGTAAAGAAAAAGAAGATAAATGTTGATAGCGGTATAGTTCATATTAAGTCAACATTTAACAATACAATTATTACAGTAACTGATAAAGAAGGAAATGTAATCCTTTGGCACAGTTCTGGTAAAGCTGGATATAAAGGTTCAAGGAAAAGTACACCTTTTGCAGCTCAAATTGCAGCAGAAGAAGCGGCTGAAGAAGCAAAAGATTTAGGATTAAAGTCAGTTGAAATATATGTAAAAGGACCTGGATCAGGTAGAGAATCAGCTATAAGATCAATTCAGGCGACTGGTTTGGATGTAACTTTAATTAAAGATATAACACCCATTCCACATAATGGTTGTCGTCCGCCAAAAAGACGTCGTGTATAAAAATAATAAACAAACAAGAACTTGGAGGTGTAACAATGTCAAGATATACAGGTTCAGTATGTAAATTATGCCGTACTGAAGGTGAAAAATTATATCTAAAAGGAGCACGCTGCTATAGTGATAAGTGTGCATATGAGAGAAAACCATCTTCTCCAGGTGAACAAGGTCAAGGTAGAAGGAGAAGAAAGGTATCAGAATATGGATTACAGTTAAGAGAAAAACAAAAAGTTAGAAGAATATATGGTTTACAAGAAAACAAATTCTTAAGATACTTTAAAGAAGCAGAAAATGACAATGGTATTACAGGTGAAGTATTCTTACAATTATTAGAAAGAAGACTGGATAATGTTGTTTATAGAATGGGTTTTTCTCGTTCCAGAAATGAAGCAAGACAATTTGTTCTACATGGTCACATTGAAGTTAATGGAAAAAGAGTAAACATTCCATCTTATAAAATTTCTGAGAATGACCAAATAGTTGTTAAGGAAGCTAGCAGAAAGAAAGATACATTCCAGGAAATATTTGATATAAATTCTAACTTAACCCCACCAGAATGGGTTACTGTTGATCTAGAAAAAGGGGAAGGTACAGTAGTATCTATGCCTACTAGAGAAGATATTGAATATCCTGTTGAAGAACACTTAATTGTTGAGTACTATTCAAGATAATATAGTCCTCAGAAATGTTATAGACAAGAAAGAAGGAGGTTTTAAATTTAATGATAGAAATAGAAAAACCTCAAATAGAGAGGCTAAAAAGTTCAGATAAATACGGTGAATTTGAAATCTCTCCATTAGAGAGAGGTTACGGAACAACCCTAGGCAACTCTCTACGCAGGATACTACTTTCTTCTTTACCCGGTGCAGCTATTACATCTGTAAAAATTGAAGGAGTAAGACATGAGTTTTCTTCAATTGAAGGTGTTAAAGAGGATGTTACTGAGATAATATTAAATTTAAAGGAAGTTGTTTTGCGCTATAAAGGTGAAGAAATGCAGACAATGAATTTAAATGTTGAGGGAAAAGGAGAAGTTACTGCTGGTGATTTTAGAACTTCAGGTGAAGTAGAAGTAATAAACACCGACCATCATATTGCAACCCTTGCTGAGGGTGGTAAAATAATGATGGAAGTAACTGTAGAAAGCGGTAGAGGTTATGCAGTGGCTGAAGAAAATAAAGAACATTTTGATAAAATAATAGGCTTAATACCTATAGATTCTTCATATAGTCCTATTGATAGAGCTAATTTTAGAGTTGAAAACACAAGAGTAGGACAGGTTACTGATTATGATAGATTAGTTATTGAGGTTCAAACTAATGGTAGTATTACACCTGATGATGCAATTAGTTTAGCTGCTAAAATAATGATCGAACATCTTGAACTCTTTAAGAATTTAACTGATGAGATCGAAGATGTTGAAATCATGGTTGAACAAGAAGAAGAAGAGCAAAATAAGGTATTAGAGACAACTATTGAAGAGTTAGAACTTTCTGTTCGCTCATCAAACTGTTTAAAACGTGCTGGAATTAATGATGTAGGTGAACTTACAGATAAAACTGAAGATGAATTAATGAATGTTAGAAACTTAGGAAAGAAATCATTACAAGAAATTAAAGATAAATTAGATGAATTAGATCTCAGTTTACAAGAACCAGAGGTTTAAAGGAGGGTGATTTAAATGGGAAAGCGTAAGTTAGGTAAGAAAGGTTCACACCGTAAAGCTATCTTTAAAAATCAATTAATTAGTTTATATAAAAATGAACAGATTAAAACTACCTTACCTAAAGCCAAAGAATTAAGACCAATTGCGGAAAAATTAATTACTAAAGCAAAAAAGAATGATTTGAACGCAAGAAGACAGGCTATGGGTGTATTAAATGATAAGGATACTGTTGAAAAGCTTTTTGATGTTATAGCACCTCGCTATAATGATAGACCAGGTGGCTATACAAGAATTATAAAGCTTTATCCCAGACGTGGAGATGCTTCTGAAATGGCTTTAATAAAGCTGGTTGAAGAAGAGTAATAATTGATAAATAAAATTAGTGGGTGTAATTTATGAGTTTAATTAAAGTAAAAGATGTAGAATTTAAATACCATGGTCAAAACGAACTAGCTTTAAAAGATATTAGTTTTGAAGTTAATAAAGGCGATTTTGTTTCGATTATTGGAGCTAACGGATCAGGCAAATCAACTTTAGCTAAACTTCTTAATGTACTGCTAAGACCCAATAAAGGTGATATTATTGTAGAAGACATTAATACAAAAAATAAAGATAAAATCTGGGATATCAGAAAAAATGTTGGTATGGTTTTTCAAAACCCAGATAACCAAATTGTAGCAACGATGGTTGAAGATGATGTTGCTTTTGGGCTGGAAAATATAGCAGTTCCATCTAAAGAAATTAGAGGAAGAGTTGACCATGCGCTAGAATTAGTTGATTTAACTGAATATAAAACCCATGAAACTCATAAGTTATCTGGTGGACAAAAACAGAGACTGGCCATTGCTGGTATCATTGCAATGGAACCAAGCTGTATTGTTTTAGATGAGCCCACAGCTATGTTAGATCCACAGGGAAGAAAAGAAGTAATTGAAACCATTAATTTTTTAAATAAAGAAAAAAATATAACAATTATTTTAATTACACATTTTATGGAAGAGGCTTCTATATCAGATAAGGTATATGTCATGAACAGGGGAGAAATACAGTCTCAGGGAACACCTGCTAAAGTATTTGAAGAGATAGATTACTTACGAAGTATAAATCTAGATGTTCCTGTAGTTATGGAATTAGCAAATGGTTTGAGAAAAAAGGGTATTAATATTCCCGATATTCTAACTATTGATGGGTTGGTGGATGCATTATGTTAATCGAATTAAAAAACGTAACCCATATATATGACCAGGAACAAAGTATAAGAGCACTTGATAATGTAAATCTTGAGATAGATGAACATGAATTTATTGGAATAGTAGGACATACTGGATCAGGCAAAACTACTCTGGTTCAGATGTTTAATAGTTTGATTAAACCTACTTCTGGTGAAATTTATGTAGATGGTATCAAAACAACAGAAAAAAAAGCTAACTTAAAGCATGTAAGACAAACCGTTGGTTTGGTCTTTCAATACCCTGAACATCAACTATTTGAAGAAACTATTTATGATGATGTAGCTTTTGGTCCTAGAAATCTAAAATTAGATAAAGAAGAAGTAGATAAAAGGGTAAAAGTTGCTTTAGATTTAGTTGGATTAAATTTTGAAGAGTTTAAAGATAGGTCTCCTTTTAATCTTTCTGGCGGCCAACAGCGGAGGGTTGCAATAGCTGGTGTATTAGCAATGCGGCCTAGAGTTTTGATTCTAGATGAACCTTCAGCTGGTTTGGATCCGCAGGGAAGAGAAAAGTTAAAGGTCCTATTAAAAAGATTACATGAATCTTACAACATAACCATTATATTAATATCACATCGAATGGAAGAGATAACCCAACTTTCAAGTAGAGTGATTGTAATGGATCATGGTAAAATTGTGCTAAATGGTTCACCTAGAGAAGTATTTAGCCATAAAGAAAAACTGGAAAGTTTATCTTTGGAATTACCAGAAATTACAGAAATACTCTTTCGATTAAAAGAAAGAGGTTGTGATATTAGAACAGATATATTTACAGCAGAAGAAGCAGTTGAAGAAATAATTAAGGTAATAGGGAGCCAAAAAGATGTTAACTGATATCACAATAGGCCAATATGTACATGGTGATTCTATTGTACATATTTTAGATCCAAGAGTTAAAATAATAAATACTATAATTTTAATTACTAGTTTATTCTTGATAGCAAATTTCTGGGGATTTGCGATATTTCTATTATTTAATATTTCAATTATTTGGTTGTCAAAACTTCCATTAAAAAAGGTTTTAAATGGTCTAAAACCGATATTATTTTTAGTTATGCTTACAGTTATACTTCATATATTTATGACACGTGGAGGAGAAGTACTTTTTCACTGGAAGTTCATTAGAATAGAAAGTGAAGGATTATATACTGGTACATTTATGGCCAGTAGAATACTTTTATTAATTATGTTTACTTCTCTATTAACATTAACTACTTCACCACTACAGTTAACTGATGGTATTGAATATATTTTAAAACCACTTAAAAAAATTGGTGTACCAGCAAGTGAAATTTCTATGATGATGACAATTGCACTTAGATTTATACCAACACTAATGGAAGAAGCAGAAAAAATTATGAAGGCACAAAAGGCAAGGGGTGCAGACTTTGAAAGCGGTAATTTAATTCAAAGAGCTAAAAACCTTATACCTTTGTTAGTACCACTTTTTATTAGTGCTTTCAGAAGAGCTGATGAATTAGCTTTGGCAATGGAATCAAGATGTTACCAGGGTGGCAAAAAACGCACAAGATTACACATCATGAAAGTAAAAAATAGAGATATTATATCTTTAATACTTTCTATAGCATTAGCTGTTTTAGTAAGTTTTTTTTAGGAGATTAAATAATGAGTATTTATAAAATAACTTTAGCCTATGACGGCACAAAGTACAGCGGCTGGCAGAGGCAAAAAAATACAAATTTAACTATTCAACAAATTTTAGAAGAAAAATTAACCAAAATTAATAAAAGTTATGTGCTGGCGATATCTGCAGGAAGAACTGATGCTGGTGTACATGCAAAAGAGCAGATAGTTCATTTTGAACTAGATGTAGATATTCCTGAACCAAGAATGCCATTTGCTTTAAATAGTCTTTTACCTAGAGATATCATCTGTAAGGATGCAAAAATAGTTGATTCTGAGTTTCATGCCCGTTATGACGCTCAGGGAAAGTTTTACCGCTATAGATTAAGCAATAATAAGTTTCCATCTGTTTTTACACGCAATTATGTATATAATATTAGGGACAAGTTAGATTTTGAGAAAATAAAAAAGGCAGCCCCGTTACTGGTTGGTACTCATGATTTTGCATCTTTTCAAAATAGTGGTAGTGATATTTTTGAAACGGTAAGAACTTTAAAGGAAATAAAGATATATAAAGTAAATGATGAATATCGTTTTGATATTAAAGGTAGTGGTTTTTTATACAATATGGTGCGTATAATAATGGGTACCTTTATCGAAATTGGTCAGGGGAAAATGGAGTTGGAAAGTTTAACAGAGATCTTAGAATCTAGAGATAGGTGCAGAGCCGGTTTTACAGCTCCTGCAAAAGGTTTAACCTTAATGAAAGTCTATTATTAGATTCTTGACAATAAATTTAAATTGTAATAGAATTAATGTGAATAAATTTTATGAATTTAATATAAATATTAATTTATAGATAATAAGGGGGGATAAAGATGACAACATATATGGCAAAACCTGATGAAGTGGATAAAAAATGGTATGTCGTTGATGCTGAAGATAAAACTTTAGGTAGAATAGCCTCCAGAATAGCTACTGTATTGAGAGGAAAACATAAACCTGAATATACACCACATGTTGATACAGGTGATTTTGTAATAGTTGTAAACTCAGAGAAAGTAAAATTAACTGGAAATAAGTGGGATCAAAAAATTCATTACAAGCATAGTCAGTATCCAGGTGGATTAAAGACTAAAACTTATGGTGAATTAAGAGATAAAAATCCTCAAGAGATCATTAGACACGCTGTAGATGGTATGGTACCAAACAATAAATTAGGTAAAAAAATGATGAAAAAGCTTAAAATATATGCTGGTCCGGATCATCCGCACCAAGCACAAAAACCGGAAGAATTAGAAGTATAATTTATTCTGGAAAGGAGGAATAAATATGGCTGCAGAAGTACAATATTGGGGAACAGGCAGACGTAAAACTGCTGTTGCAAGAGTTAGACTAGTTCCTGGGAACGGAAAGATAGTTATTAATGATACTAATGTTGAAGAATACTTTAACCGTAAGTCTCTAATACAGGATTTAACCTCTCCATTAGAGGTTACCAATACAACTGATAATTTAGATGTTTTAGTAAATGTTAATGGAGGTGGGCTTTCAGGACAAGCTGGAGCGGTTAGATTAGGAATCGCCCGTGCTTTATTAGAAGTTGATGCTGATTACAGAAAACCTCTTAAAGATGCTGGTTATCTAACTAGAGATCCAAGAATGAAAGAAAGAAGAAAATACGGACACAAAAAAGCTCGTAAATCTCCACAGTTCTCAAAAAGATAATCTTACAATACAATATCTATATACTAGTAAAAGGGAGGTTTTACCTCTCTTTTTTTTATTTCTATATAAAAAAGGATTATTATTTTATTTATTGAAATTTATATATAAATAAATTAAACAGGAGGGATTACAGTGAGTCTTTTAATGGCAGGTTTCAGTCCCCATCCCCCATTAGCTATTCCTGATATTGGAAGGGATAATATCAAGGAAGTATCTGATACAATAAACAGCTTAAAAGAATTGGCTAATGAGGTAGTTGAAAGTGATCCCGAACTATTAATTACAATAAGTCCACATGGACTGGTTATGAAAGAATCTATATCAATTATTGATGAGGAAAAAACAAGGGGTAATTTTAGAGAGTTTGGATTTAAGAATATTGCTTTTGAGATGGAAGTTGATACTCGTTTTGTTGATCTTTTAAAAAAGAACGCTTTAAGTGAAGGCCTTCATACTATAAGCTTAAATGACAGGGAAGGTACAATATTAGATCACGGTGTTTTAGTACCACTATATTATCTTAAAGAAGCAGGATTAAAAGATATCCCTATAGTACCTATTAATATTGCTTTTTGGGACTACCATAAACTTTATGATTTCGGCAGGGTAATCAATGAAACAATAAAAGAGGAAAATTTGAAAACTGTGGTTATTGCAAGTGGAGATCTCTCACATCGATTGAAACCAGGAGCACCGGCCGGATATGATGCAAATGCAGTAAATTATGATGAAACTTTAGTTAACCATATTAAAAATAATGAACTGGATTTAATTAAGGATATGGATAACGGATTGATTCATCGGGCAGGAGAATGTGGACATCGCCCAATGGTAATTTTATCTGGTATACTTTCTGATTATGAAATTGAAACCGACCTAAAATCCTATGAAGGTCCTTTTGGTGTCGGCTATGCAGTAGCAAGCTTCAAAGTTATCTCAGGAGGTATTTCTAATGAATGATAAATATGGATATGTAAGTTTGGCCAGGGAAACTATTGAAAAATACATTAAGGAAAATAAAAGAGTAAAACCCCCTCAAAACAAAGAGGGATTTGATAAAAAAGCAGGTACTTTTGTATCTATAAAAAAAGATGGACAGTTAAGAGGTTGTATAGGTACAATTGAACCAACTAGAGACAATTTAGGTCAAGAAATTATTGAAAATGCTGTTAGTGCATCGACAAGAGATCCCAGATTTAATCCAATAACCGAAGATGAGTTATCAGATATTGACATTTCGGTCGATATATTAGGGCCGAAAGAAAAAATTGAAGATGTTTCAAAACTCGACCCCAAAAAATATGGAGTAATAGTTAAAAGGAATTCAAGAGTAGGCTTGCTTTTACCAAACTTAGAAGGTGTAGATACTGTTGACAAACAGTTAGATATTGCCTGTAAAAAAGCAGGAATATATCCTGATGAAGAATATGAAATCAAAAGATTTAAGGTAGAACGTTATGAAGAATAAACTAAAAGAAGCTATGTTTTATGAAAAAAAGGGTGATGGAACTGTAGAATGTTTGTTATGTCCTCACAACTGTAAAATTAAAGAAGGTAAAACAGGTATCTGCAGGGTGCGGTTTAATCAAGGAGGAGTACTTTATAGTGAAAATTATGGTGAGATCACCTCAATGGGTGTAGATCCAATAGAGAAAAAACCGCTTTATCATTTTTATCCTTCTAATGGAATCTTATCTCTAGGTACTTACGGATGTAATTTCAGCTGTCTTTTTTGTCAAAACTATCGAATCAGCCAAGAGAAACCTAAGACAACTGAACAAATTCCTGATGAAATTATAAAACACGCTCAAGAGAGAAATTTGATGGGTATAGCCTATACTTACTCTGAGCCAGTGGTTTGGTATGAATATGTATATGAAACAGCCAAGAAGGCTAAAAATGCCGGCTTGAAGAATGTTCTGGTTTCAAATGGTTATATAAATCAAAAACCACTTAAAAAATTATCTAAATATTTAGATGCAGCCAATATTGATTTAAAATCTTTTAACAATGATTTTTATAAAAAAATATGTGGTGGTAGTATAGAACCGGTATTGGAGACGATTAAATATTTAAATAATAAAATCCATCTTGAACTTACAACATTAATTGTGACTAACAACAATGATTCTAAGCAGGAATTAGAGGAAATATTTAAATGGATAGCCGATGTAAATGAGGATATGCCAGTCCATCTTTCAAGATACTTTCCAAACTATAAAATGGATGAACCAGCAACAAAAGAACAAAAAATGGAAGAAGCCTATAGTCTTGCAAAGAAATATTTAAAGTATGTGTATATAGGAAATATAAGAACAAAAAAAGGGCAGAATACTTACTGCCCAGACTGTGGTTATGAAGTTATATCAAGACATTATTTTAATACCCAAAATCACTTAAAAGATGGGAAATGTCCTAAATGTGGAAAACAAATCCTAAACTATTAATATACAAAGGTCCATCCGTAAATATAAAAAGTATAAATACCGTAAAAGGCTGCTCCTAAAAAAGCAGGAACTAATATAGATTTTTCTGATTTCTCATATATTAAAACTGAAATTAAAGCATAAAAGAAATAGATAATAATTTTACCAGGATTTAGTTGATAGATAAGAAAAGAAAAGAAAAGAGCTGCTAAAATTTTTGATAATAATTTAGGTAATTTAAAGTTAAAAACTTCATAAACAAAAAGATTTAACATAAACTGTTCACTTAATACAATAATAAAAAATATTGGGAATACCAATATTAACGGTAATATACTGTGAACAAGGCTCTGAACAGAATTTATCTCATATAAGGGATTAAAGGAGTTTGTAATATTTATAGTGTTTAAAGGTATGTTAATCAAAAAGATTACCAATAAAAGTATAATTACTATATAAATCATTAACTTGAAAAATGATCTTACTAAAGGTTTAAACTTAACACCAAGTTGATCAAAAGAAAGGTCATATAAGAAAACAAAGTATAAAAACATTAAACTTAAAAAAATCAAGCGGGCTGCAAAGAAAAATAATATATCAAAAAAGCCGCCTAAATCAGATATTTGCATAAAAGATGTAAAGTTAAAGTATTGAGTAAATAAAATAGTAGAAAACCAAAGTGTGTAAATGATTATGATATCTTTATAATTAATTTTTGTTATCCATTTATTATTAGTCATTTCTGATCACCTCTTTTTATTTTCTTTGTAAATAAGTAAAATCCTTCTTTATTATTAGCTTTATAACATATATAATAAAGATAATGATGGCTAAAAGGGGTGAATAAAAGTTGGTTTGGTCAGTTATTGCTAATATTATAGATCTTTTAATTGTTGGGATTATTATATACTTTCTATTAAACTTAATAAAAGGTACTAGAGCTGTACAGTTAATTAAAGGCCTTGTTTTGATCTTTATTGCTTCGGTAATAAGTCAGCTTTTCAATTTAAATACAGTTCACTGGTTTTTGCGTAGTGTACTTACTATGTTAATTGTAGCTTTACCGATAGTATTTCACCCTGAATTAAGAAGAGCACTAGAGCAAGTTGGCCGTGGTGGATTTCTACAAAATCAAATAGTTCATAAATGGTCAGCAAAAGATATCAATGAAATAATAATGGCTGCCGATGAGTTAGCTGAAAAAAAGACCGGTGCATTAATTGTGCTGGAAAACAAAGTTGGTCTAAGAAATTATATTGAAACCGGTACAGAGATAGAAGCAAAAATAAGCAAAGAACTTTTAGAAAATCTTTTTTATAAATCTGCACCGCTTCATGATGGGGCTGTCATAATAGGTGAAGGATCAATAAAAGCTGCAGGCTGTTTATTAAATTTATCAAATAAACCAGGTATTAATCCTAAGCTCGGTACAAGACACAGAGCAGCAATAGGAGTTACTGAAGAATCTGATGCTCTAGCAATTGTAGTTTCAGAGGAAAGTGGTGTAATTTCATTAGCCCAAGATGGAGAGCTGATAAGGTATTTAGATAAGTCTAAACTTAGAGAAATACTTACTAAAGAGTTTATTTCAAAGAAAAGAACTGATATTTTTTCTTAAATCAACATATATATCCTAATAAAAGAGGGAATTTATTATGAGGGATTTCTATAAAAGATATAAAATATTAATAATAGCAGTAATGATTGCAGCCGTTTTGTGGCTTTATGTAAATTATCAGGAAGGTAATTTACAGAGCAACTTAAACTTGAGCAATAATCAATTCAGACTAGAAATCCAATATGAAAATCTTGCAGATAATCTCATAGTATTAGATATTTCTGAAGAATCAGTATTAATTGAACCTGAAGGATATCGGTTTTTTAATGCTTATAGTAAAGATGACTTTGAAGCATATATTGATTTAAGTGATGTACAGATTGGAGATAATTTAAGGATAGTAAATATTAGGACCCCTCAGGGTATAAAGATTAATTTAAAAGAACCTTCTTATGTAAGAGTAACAATAACTTCTTATAAAGAAGAAACCCAAGAAACTGAAACAAATTAAATAAACAAATTATATAATATAAATAGAGGTGGAATTAATGGGACAGATCTTTGGAACAGATGGTGTAAGAGGTATAGCAAATCAAGAATTAACTCCTGAATTATCTTTGAAATTAGGTAAAGCAGGTGGAGTGTTTTTAAAAAACAAGAGCCAAAAAGCACAATATTTTTTTGTGTTAATTGGTAAAGACACTAGAATTTCAGGAAGTATGCTTGAATCAGCTTTAATTGCTGGTTTTAATTCAGTAGGTGTAAATGTTATTAAATTAGGTATAGTTTCAACACCTGCAGTATCTTTTCTTACAAATAATACAGATGCAATTGGTGGAGTTATGATATCTGCTTCGCACAATCCTATAGAAGATAATGGTATTAAGTTTTTTAATAAGGATGGATTTAAGTTAAAAGATAATGAAGAACTAAAAATTGAAGAATATATTTTAAATGGCAAGGAAATATCAAAACCAATTGGTACTGGTGTGGGAGATATTATAAAAAGAGAGAGATTATTAAAACAGTATGAAGATTATCTTTTTGATATCGTTGATGTTAATTTTAAAGATTATAAAATTGTATTAGACTGTGCAAATGGTGCTGCATATGAGATAGCTCCAAGAATATTTAATAAACTAAAAGCAGATGTTGTAGCAGTCAATAATATAGCAAACGGACATGAGATAAATCTTGACTGTGGTTCTACAAAGCCTTCCACAATCGTTAATGAAGTAAAGAAACACAAAGCAGATTTAGGGATTGCTTATGATGGAGATGCAGACCGTCTAATTATGGTTGATGAATTAGGAAACATAATTGATGGAGACCAAATCATGGCTCTTTTAGCCTTAAATATGAAAAAAGAAGATAAACTAAACAATAATACCTTAGTTACTACAAGGTATACTAACTTAGGTTTAGATGAACTTCTTTATAAAAATGATATTAAAGTAAAAAAAGCAAAAAATGGTGACCGCTATGTTTTACAAAAACTACTCGAAAATGGATATAATCTTGGAGGAGAAAAATCCGGTCATATCATAATGTTAGACTATAATAAAACCGGTGATGGGATTTTAACATCACTTAAAGTTGTAGAGTACTTAAAGAAGAATAATTTAAAGTTAAGTTATATCAATGATATGTTTAAACCCTGGCCGCAGAAGTTAATTAATATAAAAGTTAAAAATAAATCTAGTTTAGATAAAAATAAAAGGATTAAAGGTATTATAAAAGAAATAGAAGATGACTACAGTGACCAGGGTAGAGTTTTTGTAAGAGCATCTGGAACAGAACCTATTGTTAGGGTTATGTTAGAAGCTAAAAATGAAGATATGATAAAAAAATGGGAAGGGAGGGTAAAAAAAGTAATAAAAGAAGAACTAAACTAAATAAGGAGGTGGAAAATAATTATAATTAAAAGCGCCCGGGCTTTTTAAATAAAAAGCTGACGAGGTGGAAAGTTATCGAACCATCGGCGGATCTTTCCAGGTTTTGGTATTAAACCTCAACTGATTTTACAAATCCAGCAAGTAATTGCCGGGACAAAAAAATCAGAAATACATATCATGATAATTAATTTAAAATAAATAATGATATAAATAAATATAAATTCAATGGAGGTAAATATATATGTGTGGTATTGTAGGTTATGTTGGAGAAAATAAAGCAGCATCAATTCTTTATGATGGATTGAAGAAATTAGAGTACAGAGGTTATGATTCTTCGGGTATAGCAGTTAATGATGGTTTAAATATAGATGTAGTGAAGAAAAAAGGTAAAATTGAGTTTTTAAAAGAGAGTATTAAAGACGATATAAATGGTGGTAAAATAGGTATCGGGCATACTAGATGGGCAACACATGGGAAACCATCAGATTTTAATTCTCATCCTCATACTGATTGTAACAATAATTTTGTAATTGCTCATAACGGTATAATCGAAAACTTTCAGGATATAAAAAAGGTCTTAAAAG
Source organism: Bacillota bacterium (assembly GCA_051745185.1). GTDB lineage: Bacteria > Bacillota > Halanaerobiia > Halanaerobiales > M55B127 > M55B127. The sequence continues at coordinate 39,396 of JBNJDV010000001.1, read as the reverse complement.
AAAAAGGTCATAAATTTAATTCTGAAACAGATACTGAAGTAATTGCTCATCTTATTGAAGAAAACTACAAAGGTAATGTATTAGAAGCCTTAAGATTGACGATTCAAAAGTTAGAAGGTTCATATGCACTTACTATTTTAACAAAACATGAACCAGGTAAAATATTTGTAGCTAGAAAAGATAGTCCTTTAATAATTGGTTTAGGTGAAGATGAAAACTATATTGCTTCAGATATCCCGGCATTTCTAGAAAAGACAAAAGACTTCTATATTTTAGAAGATGGTGAGTTTGCCGTAATTGATAAAGATAGTGTTAAACTATATGATTTTCAACTAGCTGAAATAGATAAAGAAGTATATCATGTTGACTGGGATCCGGAAATGGCAGAAAAACAGGGTTATGACCACTATATGTTAAAAGAAATATATGAACAACCTGATGCAGTAAGAAGACTAATGGCAAATCGGGTAACACCAGAGGGTATTAATTTAGAAGAACTTAATTTAAGTCAAGAATTTATTGATAACTTGAATAAGGTCCACATTATAGCATGTGGTACTGCTTATCATTCAGGTTTAATTGGAAAGTATCTGTTAGAGGACTTAATAGAACTTAATGTAGAAGTAGATGTTGCTAGTGAGTATAGATATAGAAATGTACCGATTAAAGAAAATGATTTAGTGATAGCAGTAAGTCAATCTGGAGAGACCAGTGATACTTTAGCAAGTTTAAGGCTAGCAAAAAAGAAAGGTGCAAAAGTTATTGCCTTTACCAATTCCAGAGGGAGTAGTATTGCAAGAGAAGCAGATGATGTAATGTTACTTAAAGCTGGACCGGAAATTTCTGTTGCATCTACAAAAGCATATTTGAATATGGTTGTGGCTTTCTATATTTTCTCTCTATATTTAGCCAAAAGGAAAAACAAAGTAAAAGATAATGAGTACTTAAATCTAACAAGGGAATTAATCAAAATACCGGATCTTTTAGATCAAATGATAAAAGAATGTGAATCAGTTATGAAAGATAGAGCAAAAGAGTATGCCAAAAGTGACCATGCTTTCTTTATAGGAAGACATTCTGACTATACACTTGCTATGGAAGGAGCCTTAAAATTAAAGGAGATTTCATATATACATGCTGAAGCTTATCCCGCTGGAGAACTTAAACATGGTACTTTAGCTTTAATAGAAGAAGATGTACCAGTTGTTGCCTTAGCTACTAGAAAAGACGTTTTTGAAAAAACATTAAGTAATATTACTGAAGTTAAAGCAAGAGGAGCAGATGTTACTGCAGTTGTACACAAAAATGCATATGATATTGAAGAAGTAGTAGATCATGTAATATATATTCCTGAAGTTAATGATCATTTTAGTGGGGTACTTACAATTGTTCCATTACAGCTTTTAGCATATTATACTGCTTTAATTAGAGGCTGTGATATTGACCAACCAAGAAACTTAGCAAAAAGTGTAACTGTAGAATAAATATATGGGAGGGGGAGACTTTCTCTCTCCCTTTTTTGTTACTATTTAATCGGGATAATTTATTCATTAAATTGGTTTTGAAATTATTATTAATTAATAACTATTATATTGTGTTAAGATATTGAAATATCTTTCTTTTCAAAAGGAGAAATTAAAATGTCAGATAATAATCACCACAGTGCAGTGATTGGAATCGGGATTGATATTTTAGAAGTTGATAGAATTAAAAAAATCATTAATAAAAAAGGGGATACATTTTTAAAAAGAATATTTACTGAATCTGAAATTGATTACTGCAGTTTTAAAAAAAGATCAGTGGAGTCTTTTGCTGTAAGATACAGTGCAAAAGAAGCATTTATTAAAGCAGTTGAAAGTAATTATAATATTGCATATAAAGAGATTGAAGTACAAAAAAAGGAAAATAAAAAACCAACAGTACAACTTTATGGTAAGGCAAAAATTGCAGCAGAAGAAAAAAAGGTCACTGAGATATTGGTTTCCTTAAGTCATGAAAAAAATTATGTTGTAGCCAATATAATTTTAAAGGGGCGGATATAATGATTGTTTTAAAGCCTAAAGAAATGCAAGACCTAGACCAAAAAATTATAAATAACGGCTTTCCTTCCCTATTACTTATGGAAACAGCTGGTAGACAGACTGCAGAAATAATTAAGGATAATTACAATAAAGAAAACAAAGTATTAATATTAGCTGGAACAGGTAATAATGGTGGAGATGGATTCGTTATAGCTAGATTACTTGATATATGGAATTATCATGTTAAAATAATAGTAGTAGGAAAAAAGGAAAAAATCAGTGGTGACCCTTTAAAAAACATTAAAACTTGTGAATTAAGAGATATTGATATCAAATATTTTAACGGAGATAATTTCGATGAACTTAGGGATGAAATATCCAATTATGATTTAATAGTTGACAGTTTGTTGGGGACAGGGTTAAAAGGAAATTTAAGAGAACCAATTTTAAGTATTGTAAGGTTGATTAACGAAAGCGAAAAACAAGTATTATCTGTTGATATACCTACTGGAATAGATGGAAGTAATGGTAAAATCTTAAAAGATGCCGTTAAAGCTGATATTACAGCAACAATGGCCTTTAGTAAGGTTGGTCATTACCTTTATCCAGGAAGAGCTTACACTAATAAATTATATATAGTTGATTTAGGGTTTCCAGAAAAACTTATTGAGAAAAGCAAATATAAACACTCTGTACTATCATTAAAAGAGGCCAATAAGTTATTACCCATAAGATTTACAACCGGTCATAAAGGTACATTTGGCAAAGTTTTGGTGATCGGTGGGTCATTTGGATATGAAGGAGCAGCACTTTTAACTGGTGAAAGTGCACTTAAAAGTGGTTCTGGATTAGTTAAGTTAATGGTATTTGAGGAAATATATCAAGCTGTAAGTTGTAAAAAACGAGAACTAATTACCGACATCTTAAACATTGATAACTTAAAAAAGAGTATATCTGATTTTGATGTAATTGCATTAGGACCAGGTTTAGGTAAAGGTAAACGGCAAGAAAAAATAGTTTCTTATATCATAAGAAATGCGACCTGTCCGATTGTGATTGACGCAGATGGTTTAAATAACTTGAAACTAACAGATTTAAAAAAGGTGAAAAATGATGTTGTTTTAACACCACACCCCGGTGAATTTGCCAGATTAATAGAACAATCAATCAATGAAGTACAAGATAATAGAATTAAAATGACAAGAGAATTTGCAAAAAAATACAAAGTAAACTTACTTCTTAAAGGAGCAAGTACATTAATAGCAGATAAAAATGGAAAAGTTACAATAAACACAACCGGAAATAGTGGAATGGCTACAGCAGGTAGTGGTGATGTTTTAACAGGGATTATAGCTTCATTAAGTGGACAAGGTTTAGATATGTATCAAAGCGGTGTTTTAGGTGCATATTTACATGGATTAGCCGGAGATACAGCTAAAATCAAATTGGGTGAATACTCGCTTTTAGCTGGAGATATAATAGACAGTATTCCTCCTGCTATTTCCAAAATAAAATGGGGGTGCTAAAATGGTTATTGCCAAAGAAATAATGACCACTGACGTAATAACAGTGGATCCAGAAACAAGTGTAAAAGAAGCTGCAAATATAATGAGTGAACACGGTATAAGTGGTTTACCTGTTGTTAGAGACAATAAGTTAGTTGGAATTGTGACAGAAAATGATTTGATTATAAAAGATAAAAAGCTGCACTTTCCAGAATATATTAATGTTATAGGTGGTATTATTTATCTTGAAAGTTATAAAAAGTTTGAAGAAGAGTTTAAGAAATTTACTGCAGTAAAGGTTAAGGAACTTATGACTAAAGAGGTAATAACAGCAAGTCCAGAGGATACAGTAGAAGATATAGCAACACTTATGCACCAAAAGAATATAAATAGAATTCCAGTAGTAGACAATGCGGGACAGATGATTGGAATTGTTACTAGAAATAATATTGTAAAACACATTGCATCAGAATAAAAAAACAAGGAGAATCTCGATGATAATTTCTGATAGTACAATTAAAGAGTTGTTAAAAAAAGGTGATTTAGTTATAGACCCCTTTGAGGATGTTTTATTACAACCTGCTTCAATTGATTTAAGGTTAGGTACACATTATTTAAAGATCGATGAAAATCAAATGGAAATAATGACCTTAGAGGATAAGTTAAACTATAATGAAATAAACAGCGAACAGATAGTTATACCACCTCATTCATTCTTACTTGCAACTACAGAAGAATTCATCAAGCTTCCAGATAATCTAACTGCCTTTGTAGAAGGTAGAAGTTCAATTGGAAGAATGGGACTGTTTATTCAAAATGCCGGTTGGGTGGATCCGGGTTTTGCAGGCAAGATCACACTAGAATTATACAATGCAAATCGTTTGCCGATTAAACTAAAAGCAGGTAGAAGAATTTGTCAATTAGTTATAGCAGAGATGGACAGGAAAGCTGAATTTCCCTACCAAGGAAAGTACCAAGGTCAGGATACAGCAGTAGGAAGTAAAGTTTATGAAGATACAGAAAATAAAGATAAATAGCTTGTTGTTTATAAAATAGATACTTTTAAAAACAGCAAACAATATAACTAGGAGGTGTTAATATGCAAAATATCATTATTAAAGATATAGATAAGCATATTGGTCCTGGCGATATTGTTGGTGCTTTTATAAATGAAGCCAATATTAGCAGTAATGATATAGGTAATATTAATATAAAAAATAATATTGCAGAAGTAGAAGTTAAAAATGAAGTCTGCAATAAAGTGATTAATGTAATGAATAACAACAAAATTGGGGGAGTAAAGGTCCATTTAGAGATAGATAATGATGCAGAAAGAAGAAGTGAACTTAATGATTATTATAATAAGTACACTTATTTAGTTGAGTTGGAAAGAAAAGAAGAAATGGAAAGACATGAAATTGAAATTAAAAGGTTGACTCCAAGACAGAGAGAAAAAAAGGGAAGAGCCTTATTAGATATGAGGGGTAAAAAGGATGGTCATACTTATGACCATAAACCCAAAGTTAAGTTTATGAAAAAAGAGGTTGGAGAAAAATTACCAGATACTGAAATAAGTATTGGTGATTTAGTTATGGTTAGTAAGAATAGAACACTTGATGATAATAATCCAACTGGAACGGTTTCAGAAAAGACTAACTATTCTTTGACCGTTGTATTTGATGAAAAGCCACCAAAATTTGTATTCAGTTATTCTTTAAGATTAGACTTATATGTAAATGACGTTACCTTTCAAAGAATGCTTGATGCACTCGAAAAGTTTAAAAACACAAATCGAGATACAAAATACGGTAATTTACAGGAAAAATTACTTGGTTTAGAAAAGCTATCCTGGAAAGAAAAATCACAGGATGAGATTGAATGGATAAATGAGGATTTAAATAATTCTCAAAAAGAAGCTGTAAAGTCAGCTATATTAGCTAATGATTTTTATTTAATCCAGGGACCACCTGGTACAGGAAAAACTATGACTGCAATTGAAATCATTAATCAAGCAGTTAAAAAGAATAAAGAAGTATTGGCTACAGCTGATTCAAATGTCGCTGTTGATAACCTTGTTGAAAGATTAGTTAATATGGGTACAGATGTTTTAAGACTGGGTCATCCAATAAGAGTTACACCCCTTTTAAGAAAACACACCCTTGACTATAAAATATTGGAGCATCCAAAATATGAAGAAGCTGAAAAGTTAAGAGAAAAAGCTAATAAATTATTAGATAAACAAGACCAATATAAACACCCGGGTGATAGATTAAGAAGAGGAATGAGCGATAAAAAAATTATAAAGAAAGCTGAACAAAATAAAGGAGCAAGAGGTGTAAAACCTGCTATAATTGAAGAGATGGCAAATTGGATAAAATTACAGCAAGAGATCGATGAACTGTTTAATAAAATTAACAGATTAGAGGAAACAGCTCTTAGAGATTTATTAGAAAAAGCAGATGTAGTTTGTGCAACGAATTCAACTGCAGGTTCAGAACTTTTATCTGAGTATAATTTTGATTTAATTGTAATAGATGAAGCAACTCAATCAACTGAACCAGCAGCCCTTATACCTTTTATAAAAGGGAAAAAAGCAGTATTAATTGGTGACCATAAACAGCTGCCACCAACAATTTTAAACAAAAAAGCTGCTAAAAAAGGTTTAAATAAGTCAATGTTTGAAAGATTATATCAGATCTATGGTAAAAAAATCAGGTCTATGCTTCAAATACAATACAGAATGCATGATGATATCATGGATTTCTCTAATAAAGAGTTTTATAATAACAAACTAGAAAGTTCACCTGAAGTAGCTGGCCATACATTAGAGGATTTAGGTTATAAAATGAATGGGAAAGAGTGTTTTACAGATAAATCCCTAAACCCTGATAAACCGATTGTATTTATTGACACAAAAATGATGACAGCCAATGAAAGGTCATTAAAAGGCTCTAATTCATATGATAACCCTGTTGAAATGGAAATACTTTTAGATATAGTTGATGAAGCTTTAAAATCAAAATTAAAAGCAAAAGATCTTGCTGTTATTGCACCCTATAAAGATCAGGTAGATTTATTTAAAAAACACAATAACATCGAAAATCTAGAAATCAATACTGTTGATGGTTTTCAAGGCCGAGAAAAAGAAGTTGTTTTAATTTCATTAGTGAGAAGTAATACTCATAATAATATAGGTTTTTTAAGAGACTTAAGAAGATTGAATGTTGCTTTAACAAGGGCAAAAAGAAAGTTAATTATTATAGGTGATAGTTCTACAATAGAAAAAAATGAAACCTATAAAAATTTAATCGAATATATTAAAGAAAGAGGCTTATATTATCAACTTTAGATATTGTATAAATTAAAAATTTAAGATATACTAGTAATTAGGAAAATATATATATTAAAAAATAAGGTGGTCTGCAGGTGGGGTGTTGCCCCATCTGTTTTATAATATTTCAATACTTCTGGAGGTGCGGTGATTGGAAGAAAAAAATAAAATTACTATTGAAATTTCCAAGGAACTGTTAAAAGATGTAGATGATTATATTAAATACCGTAGAGTCAGTAGGGATAAGTTTATAAAAGATGCGGTAACTCATTATTTATGTGAACACAAAAAGATTGAACTAAGAGAACAGCTTAAAAAAGGCTATATTGAAATGAGTGATATTAATTTAGAATTAGCGCATGAAGGTTTGAAGTGTGATAGTAATTCGATAAAGATTTATGAAAAATGTTTAGTGGAGTGTGAGTAAATTTATGGATTTAAAAAGAGGAGATGTATATTATGCTGACCTTAACCCTGTGGTGGGTTCAGAACAGGGTGGGGTCAGACCTGTTTTAATTATTCAAAATGATATTGGGAACAAGTATAGTCCAACAATTATAGTGGCTGCTATAACGTCTAAAATTAATAAAGCGCAGTTGCCGACACATGTTGAGATTTCTGCTGGTGATTCAAGGTTAGAAAGAGATTCAGTAATACTATTAGAACAGATTAGAACAATTGACAAAAAAAGGCTAAAAAGTGAAGTGGCAAAGTTAAATGGTGAAATATTAGAAAGAGTAGATACGGCACTTGGAATAAGTTTAGGGTTAGTAAATCTTTAATACATAGTTCTATGCTATATTTAAATAAGGGGTGTACAAATGGCTGATTATATCGCTAATGTCTACCGCAGTAATCTTATTGAAAGCAGACACAGAGGAGATATTTCTGTAACTGCACCTGATGGGAAACTTCTATACTATCATGGAGACCCTGATAAAATCACATATTTAAGGTCAGCGGCTAAACCTTTTCAGACTTTACCGGTTATTACTTCAAAAGCAGCTGACCATTTTAATTTTACTAATAAAGAAATAGCAGTTATGTGTGCTTCACATAATGGTGAAGACATACATATTAAAGCAGTTAAAAGTATTTTAGAAAAAATTAATGTAAGTGAAGATAAACTTCAGTGTGGGATTCATGACCCCTATTACAAAGAAGCTTCTCACAAACTATATTTGTCTGGTGAAAAGCCTACTGAGATACATAATAATTGTTCTGGTAAACATGCTGCCCTTTTAGCACTTTGCAAGTATAATAACTGGGATTTAGATAATTATTTAGATAAAGATCATCCTGTACAAAAATTAATGTTAAAGACCATCTGTGATATAACTGAAACAAAAAAAGATGATATTCTTTTGGGAGAAGATGGTTGTGGAGTGGTGGTTTTTGGTCTTTCAATAAAAAATATGTCACTGGGTTTTGCAAAATTAGCTAATCCAGAATACCTTTCTGATAAATATAAACAAGCAGCTGAAAGAATAACAGAAAGTATTAAAGAATATCCCGAGATGATCGCAGGAACAAAAAGATTTAATACTGACTTAATAGATGCAATGAGTGGTAAACTGACAGGTAAAATGGGAGCAGAAGGTGTATTCTGTCTAGGATTATACAATGGAGGTCCAGGAATCTGTGTTAAAATTGAAGATGGTAATTCAAGAGCAATACCTCCGGTAATTATTGAGGTATTGAAAAATTTAGGGTACTTATCTAAAGAAAATACAAAAAAATTAAAAAAATATATCAAACCAGAAGTTAAAAATCATCACAAACATAAAGTGGGATATATTGAACAAATAATAACTTTAAAAGAAAGTGAAGTGTAAACTTGTGATATTAATTAAAGATGCTAAGATATTAACAATGTCGGGAAAAGACTATCAAGAAGGGTCAATCTTAGTTAAAGATGGAAAAGTAGCAGAAATTTCAGAATATATTGAAATTAAAGATGAGTATGAAGTAATTGATGGAAAAGGGAAAACTGTAATACCTGGTATTATTGATGCTCATACTCATCTGGGAATCGAAGAAGATGGTTTGGGTTGGGAAGGTCAGGATTGTAATGAGATGACCGATCCAATAACTCCCCACTTAAGGGCTATAGATGCAGTTAATCCAGATGATTTTGCCTTAAAAGAATCACTGCAAAATGGTGTGACAACAATAATGACTGGTCCGGGAAGTGCTAATGTACTTGGTGGAGAAAGTTTGGTTATAAAAACATATGGTAAAACAGTTGATCAAATGGTTTTAAAAAATCCTGCTGGTCTAAAAGCTGCTTTTGGTGAAAATCCAAAAAGAGTATATAATAAACAAAATAAACTACCATCAACTAGGATGGGTATCGCAGCTATCATGAGAGAAAATCTAATGAAAGCACAGGATTACATACAAAAAAAAGAAAATGCTAAAAAGGAAGATAAACCATTTGATAGAGATATAAAAATGGAAAGTCTGATTAGGGTTATTAATAAAGAACTTCCACTTAAAGTTCATGCACATCGTGCTGATGATATCATGACTGTAATAAGAATCGCCAAAGAATTTGATATTAATATAACCTTAGAACACTGTACAGAAGGTCATAAAGTAGCAGATGAAATTGCAGAGGCAGGTATACCTGCAGTTGTTGGTCCTTCAATGACAGGTAGGGTAAAGGTTGAATTAAGCGAATTAAGTTTTAAGACTGCTGGGGTTTTGGCAAAAGCGGGAGTTAAAATTGCTCTGATGAGTGATCATCCTGTAATTCCTACTAAAAACGCAACTGTTTATGCTGCTTTGGCAATAAAAGAAGGCTTAGATCCTAATGAAGCATTAAAAGCAATTACTATTAATCCAGCTGAAATCTTAGGTGTAGACGATAAGGTTGGTAGTATAGAGGTAGGTAAAGATGCTGATCTAGTAATCTATAATGGACATCCACTTAATATCACATCAAACATTGAAAAGGTGGTAATTAACGGTAATATTGTTGATAACATAAAGGATGGTAAATAAAAAAATGAAGTTAAAACAAATTAAAGAGCACTTAAATTTAAAGGAAATTTTTGAAGTTCCTGAAAAATTAGATATAGATGTAAAAACTGCCTGTGGAGCTGATTTAATGAGTGATGTTTTGGCATTTTCTAATGCTAAAACCATGCTGATAACTGGATTGACCAACCCACAGGTTGTTAGGACTTCGGAAATGATCGGAATAAAGATAATCATATTTGTGCGCGGCAAAACTCCTGTTAAAGAAACTGTAGAACTGGCAAAAGAGAAGGGAATACTTTTATATATGACAGATAAACCGATGTTTGAAGCCTGTGGAATATTATATAATCTGGGGGTTAAACCCGAAAAAATGGTTAAAATAGAGTAGGTGGATGATAAATTTTGAAGAAAAAAAAGATAATAGATAGTGAGATTGAAAAAGGAGATTTTGCAAGTGGTGGTGAAGTTTCCAGTAAACTTAAAAGCCTATTAAGAAAACTGGGAGTAAATAATAAGGATATAAGAAGAACTTCAATAATTACATATGAACTTGAAATGAATTTAATAATCCACTCAGATGGTGGAAGATTAAAAGCATATATTGATACAAAACAAATCAGTATTGTTTCTGATGATGATGGTCCGGGTATAGAAGATATTAATAGAGCATTTAAAGCTGGATATTCAACAGCAACAGATGATATTAGAGAATTAGGTTTTGGAGCCGGAATGGGTCTAAATAATGTTAAAAGATTTTCTGATGACCTTGAAGTTGAAAGCGAACTTGGAGAATATACAAAATTAAAAGCTATTATCAATATAGATAAGTAAAAAGCGGGTGTAATAATGAGCAATAAACATTCTGTATTATTAAAAGAGGATAAATGTGAGGGCTGTACAAACTGTGTAAAAAACTGCCCCACAAAAGCAATTCGTGTCCATCAGGGTAAAGCAACCATAAAAGAAGACTTATGTATTGACTGTGCTGAATGTATAAGAACCTGTCAATATCATGCAAAGTATGCAAAAACAGATGATCTTGACGAACTAAAGAATTATGATTATAACATAGCTCTTCTAGCACCAAGTTTTTATGGTCAATTTGATAGAAAGTTTAACCCAGAAAAGATAAAAAAGGCAGTCTATAAGTTAGGTTTTGATGAAGTTTGGGATGTTGCTTATGCAGCAGAAGCAGTATCTAAAAAAACAAAACAGTTTCTATCCGAACATAAAGGAACCCATATTTCATCTTCATGTCCTGTAATAGTAAGATTAATTTCTTTACTATATCCTGAACTAATTGATAATATAGTACCTTTTAATTCACCTGTGGACTTAATGGCAGACTATGTTGATAAAAAAGTAGACCAAAAAAAGAAAAATAGTTACAGCATCTTTTTTATCACTCCCTGTCCAGCTAAGGTAACTGCAATTAAAAATCCATTAGGTAGACCCCAATCGAACTTAACTGGAGCTATTGCTGTAGAAAAAGTATATCCAAAAATCATGAACATCATAAAAGACAACAACTTAAAAAATGTAAAGTTAAAACAAAAATACCAACCGTTTTTAGGAATATCATGGGGTCAAAGTGGTGGTGAAAATGATATATTAAACAATGAAGGAGTTATTGAAACTCTATCAGTTTCCGGTATACATAATATTAAAAAAGCATTAGATGAATTAACAAGAGGTAATCTTAAAGGAATTAGATATTTGGAACTTGTAGCCTGTCCAACTGGTTGTGTTGGAGGGATTTTTAATGTAAGTAATCCATTTCAAGCTAAATATAATATCAAAAGCAGCACTAGATCCAAAAAAGATTTTATAAAACAAAACATAGACGACTATAACTTTAAATTGGATGAGAAGATAAAAGAAATTAGTGCAGAAAAATTAGATGAAGATTTTGTAAAAGCAATAGATAAACTAGATAAATTAGAAAAATTAATTGAAAGTTTACCCGGTTTAGACTGTGCAGCATGTGGAGCTCCAGACTGTGAAACATTTGCAGAAGATGTTGTAAACGGACTTGCAAAAAAATCAGACTGTATATTTGTACTAAGAAAAGAAATTGGAGACCTAGCAGACCAACTTTCACTTTTAACCCATGAACTGCCACCGGTTATGAATGATAAAGAGAATAATAACAATAACAACAATAATGATTAGTGAGGTGAGTTATTTGATATTAAAAAATGTTGTGGAACAACTGCAACTTGATTTAATTAATGAAGCTGATTTAAATAAAGAGGTCAACGGCTGCTATATCGGTGATTTATTAAGTAATGTTATGGCTAGAGCACAAGATGGTGAACTTTGGATTACTATTCAAGGCCATCAAAATGTAATTGCAGTAGCCTTACTTACTGAAGTTTCAGGTGTGATTGTTTGTGAAGATATTGAAATAGATGAAAAAACGGTTAATAGGGCTAAAGAAAAAAAAGTTAATCTCTTTAAATCTGAACTTTCTGCTTATGAATTGGCAAAAAAGTTAGCCAGCTTAGGAGTATAGTATGCAGAAATATCTACTGGATTTACATATCCATTCAGTTTTATCTCCCTGTGCAGATATTACAATGACACCTGGTAATATAATTGAAACTGCTGCAAAAAAAGGAATAAATATAATATCAATTACAGATCACAATTCTGCTAAAAATATTGCCAGTGCATTAGAGATTGCCAAGGAGAAAAATATATATCTAATTCCGGGAATAGAAGTTCAAAGTAAAGAGGAAATTCATCTTTTAAGTTATTTTGCAAGCCTTAATGATCTTAATAGTTACTCAAAAATTATCTATAATAACCTTCCTGATATAAAAAATGATGAAGAGAAGTTCGGATATCAAATTGTTGTAGATAAAAATGATACATTTATAGAAAAGGAAGAAAAACTATTATTAAACTCAACAGATTTAAGTATTAATAGATTAGTTGACCTAACACATAAAAACAACGGAATTTGTGTCCCTTCACATATAGATAGAAGTTTTGGTTTGATAAAAAACTTAGGATTTATACCTGATGATTTAGAGATTTCATTTATAGAAATGAGTTTTAATAAATCAATAGCTTATTACTATAAGACCTTTCCATATCTAAAAAAATTTATTTTTTTAAAAAACTCAGATAGTCATTATCTTAATCAAATAAAACCAACTATGGAGATATATTTACCAGATAAAGTTTCCTTAAATAATATTTTCCAATATTTCAAAACACATAATAATCCCGAATATTTACTTTAGCACAAAATTTTTATGGAAGCATTGACAAAGTGAAAATATTCACTTATAATAGTTTGTGTATAATTTAACATAGACTAAATAAATTAAATACAAGATAGGAGGTCAATATATTATGCCTTGTAGATGTGATCAAAAAAATATGGATAAATACTTAGCTCCGTTAGATGAAATACTTAAAAACTATAGTCTAGAAGAGAAGTATCTAATACCAATCCTGCAAGATGCTCAAGATGAATATGGATATCTACCAGAAGAAGTATTAAAAGAAATAGCTTGTAATTTAGATTTATCATTAAGCCAAGTTTTTGGTGTTGTTACCTTTTACTCACAATTTCACCTAGAACCAAGAGGTGAAAATATTGTTAGAGTTTGTACTGGAACTGCCTGTCATGTTAGAGGTGGTGCTGAAGTTTTAGACCAATTAAAAGCTGAATTAAATATTGATAGTGGGGAAACAACAGAGGACTTAAACTTTACTTTAGAAACTGTAGCCTGTATTGGTGCATGTGGTCTAGCACCAGTAATTATGATTAATGATGAGACATTCGGTAGAATGACTCCGGAAAAAGTTCCTGAAATATTAAAGAACTTCCAAAGCTGATGAAGGAATTAGCCTTACATATTCTTGATATAGCTGAAAACTCAATTAAGGCTGATGCAGATAATATTTATATTACAATAACTGAAGATACTGAAAAAAACATTTTTTCTATTAATATTAAAGATGATGGAACCGGTATAAAAAAAGATATATTAGATAATATTACAGATCCATTTGTTACAACAAGAAAAACTAGGCCGGTTGGACTCGGTTTATCACTTTTTAAAGCAGCAGCGCAAAGATGTAATGGAGACTTTAAAATTAGTTCAAATAAAAATGGAACGAACATTAAAGCTGTGTTTGAACATGATCATATTGACCGTGCTCCTCTAGGTGATATTTCACAGACTATAATTTCAATGTTACTTTGGAAAAATGAGTTTGATATTAAGTATAAACATATCTTTAATGATGAAGTTTTTATCTTTGATACTAAAGAAATCAAAAATAAATTAGATGATACAAAAATACATAACAGCAAAATAATTAACTGGTTAAAAGAATATATTGATGAAAATATAAGCAATCTTCGCGGAGGTGAATATAATTGAAATCATTAGAAGAATTAAGAGACTTAAGGAAAAAAGTAGAAAAAGATATTGAGATGCGTAAAGGATTAAATAAACCAAAGATAATAATTGGTATGGGTACCTGTGGTATTGCTGCTGGTGCTAGAGATATTTTAAAAACTGTAATGGAAGAGATTGATAAAAGAGACTTAGACCTAGAGGTAACCCAAACAGGTTGTATCGGCATGTGTGAAAAAGAACCGTTAATGGATGTTCAACTACCTGGAAAAGACAGGATTACTTACGGGAACTTAACTAAAGATGATGTTAAAAAAATTATTGTAAATCATATTATAAATGGAAATGTTGTAGACGATCTTGTTATAGCAAGGTTAGAAGAATAACATAAAGGAGGTATATAACATTGAAGGATTCAATATATAGATCACATATCTTAATTTGTACCGGTACTGGTTGTGTTTCTTCCGGTTCAAAAAAGATCAAGCATGAATTACAGGATGAACTAGCAGATAAAAACTTACTAGATGAGATTAAAATCGTTGAAACTGGCTGTCATGGTTTTTGTGAAAAAGGACCAATTTTAGTTATTTATCCTGAGGGAGTTTTTTACTGTCAGGTTAAACAAGAAGATGTAGCAGAAATAGTAGATGAACATCTCTTAAAGGGAAGAGTTGTTGAAAGACTATTATTTAAAGAACCATTAACAGAAAAAAGCATCCCTTCTTATACAGATATAGATTTCTATAAAAAGCAACACAGAATTGCACTTTCTAACTGTGGAAAGATAAACCCGGAAAGTATAGAAGAATACATAGCAAATAACGGTTATGAAGCAGCAGGAAAAGCATTAACTGAGATGACACCTGAAGAAATAATTGAAGAGGTTAAAAATTCCGGTCTTAGAGGACGTGGTGGAGGAGGTTTTCCCACCGGCCTAAAATGGCAGTTTGCATCTGATAGTGAAAGTGATAAAAAGTATGTAATTTGTAATGCAGATGAAGGTGACCCGGGTGCATTTATGGACCGTAGTATTTTAGAGGGTGACCCTCATAAAATAATAGAAGGAATGATTATTGCAGGTTATGCAATCGGAGCAGACGAAGGTTATGTATATGTTCGTGCCGAATATCCACTTGCAATCGAAAGACTTAAAAAAGCTATTAATGATGCAAAAGAGTTAGGACTTTTAGGTACAGATATTTTTGGTTCTGGCTTTAACTTTGAATTACACATCAAAAAGGGAGCCGGAGCATTTGTATGTGGTGAAGAGACCGCCTTAATGGCATCAATAGAAGGCAAGAGAGGTATGCCTAACCCTAGACCTCCTTATCCTGCCACAAAGGGATTATGGGGTAAACCGACCAATATAAACAATGTTGAAACATTTGCAAATATACCCTATATAATAAATGAAGGTTCTGAGATGTTTTCATCTATTGGTACAGAAAACAGTAAAGGAACTAAAGTATTTGCATTAACAGGTAAAATAAAAAATACAGGACTTGTAGAAGTACCAATGGGTACTACATTACGAGAAGTTGTATTTGACATAGGTGGAGGACTTACTGAAGATAAGAAGTATAAAGCTATTCAAACCGGTGGACCATCAGGGGGATGTATACCTGAAGAATACCTTGATTTACCAATAGATTATGATTCATTAATCGAGGTAGGAGCAATGATGGGTTCAGGTGGTATGGTTGTAATGGATGAAAGCACTTGTATGGTAGATGTTGCTAGATTCTTTTTAACCTTTACTCAAAGTGAGTCTTGTGGTAAATGCACTCCCTGTAGAGAAGGGACTAAAAGGATGTTAGAAATTCTTAACAGAATCTGTGAAGGTGAAGGAAAACAGGGAGATATTGAACTTTTAGAAGAACTAGGTGAACATATAAAAGGAACTTCTCTTTGCGGCTTAGGACAAACTGCTCCTAATCCTGTATTAAGTACTATTCAGTACTTTAGAAATGAATATGAAGCCCATATAAATGACAAGAAATGCCCAGCTGGAAGCTGTCAGGAATTAGCTTCAGCATATAAAATTAATTTTGAAGCTTGTGTTGCCTGTGGACAGTGTGTTAAAGTATGTCCGGTTGATGCAATTAGTAAAGGTGATGGAAAGTACTATATTATAGATGAAGCGGTTTGTATTTCTTGTGGAGCTTGTGAGAAAAAATGCCCGGTTGATGCAATATCACAGGGTTAAAAAGGAGGTAAATACTAAATGGAAAAAGTAAGTTTAATTATAGATGATCAAAAAGTTGAAGTAGAAAAAGGAACATCAGTACTTGAAGCTGCTAAAGAAGTTGGAATAGATGTACCATATCTATGTTACCATCCAGATTTAACACTCCATGGTGCTTGCCGGGTTTGTGTTGTAGAAGATTTAGAAAGTAATTCATTAGTTGCTTCATGTGTAACACCTGTTACTGAAGGGATGAAAATTAGTACAACCAGCATGAAAGCTAGAAGAGCAAGAAGAAGAAATGTAATACTACTTTTAGCTAACCATCCTAATGATTGTTTAGGTTGTGATCGTAATGGAAGTTGTGAACTACAGGATATAACACACAGTTTAGGTATTGCCAGAGAAGATGTAGATGAAATTGCAGGTCAGGTACGGGAGGTACCCCGTGATGAAGTTGGACCAGCTTTAAAAAGAGATCCAAATAAATGTATTTTATGTGGTAGATGTGTAAGGGTCTGTGAAGAAGTTCAGGGAGTTTCTGCCTTACAGTTTAGTAATAGAGGTTTTGATTCTATTGTTACTACAGCATTTGATTTACCGCAAAGTGAAATTAACTGTGCCAACTGTGGTCAATGTGCAACAGTTTGTCCAGTGGGTGCTATTACAGAGGTCAGTGAAATCAAAAATGTATGGCATGCTCTTGAAGATGATAATATACATGTGGTTGTTCAGACAGCACCTTCAATTCAGGCTACAATTGGTGAAGAATTTGGATATGAACCAGGTTCGGTAGTTACTGGGAAGTTAGTTTCTGCTTTAAGAAAATTAGGTTTTGACAGTGTATTTTCTACAGAATTTACTGCTGACCTAACTATTTTAGAAGAGGGTTCAGAATTTCTAAAAAGACTTACAGAAAATAAGAACCTTCCACATATAACATCATGTTGTCCAGGTTGGGTTAAATATGCAGAACATAACTATCCAGATTTATTAAACCATTTATCTTCTGCAAAATCACCACAACAGATGTTTTCTGCATTATCAAAGACTTACTATGCTGAAAAAACCGGTATTGATCCGGAAAAGATATATACAGTATCAATAATGCCCTGTACAGCTAAGAAGTTTGAAAAAGAAAGAGAAGAGATTAATGCTACTAAATTTAAAGATACTGATGCAGTATTAACAACTAGAGAACTTGCTCGGATGATTAAAGAAGTAGGAATTCAATTCAAAAATCTAAAAGATGATGATTATGATGAGTTAATGGGTAAACACACTGGTGCCGGAACAATCTTTGGTACCACTGGTGGGGTGGCAGAAGCTGCGGTAAGAACTGTAAAAGAAAAAGTTACTGGCGAAGAATTAGAGAGACTTAACCTAGGATTTAAAGGTGTAAATAGTGCTGAAGTTGAAATTGGAGATAAAGTAGTTAAAGTTGCAATAGCAAATGGATTAAGAAATGCAGAAAAACTACTTGATGAAGTAAGAGAAAACAAATCAGAATATGACTTTATTGAAGTAATGGCCTGTCCACACGGATGTGTCGGTGGTGGAGGTCAACCATTACCAATAAGTGAAGAAAAGAAAGTACTTAGAGGACAAGGATTAGCAAATACAGATGAAAAAAGTGTTGTTAGAAAGTCACATGAAAATCCTATGATTAAAAAGTTATATGATGAATATTTAAAAGAACCAAATAGTGAACTTTCACATCAACTACTTCATACAGGGTTTAAAGAGAGAGCCAAAAATTAGTAAAAATAGAGCAATATAGTTTATTTAGCCCCATATCAATTTGATATGGGGTTTCTTGATTTAAAAAACTTTCTCAAGTATAATGTTAATAGCTAATAAATATACAGTTAAGAAATTAAGGAAGTGAAATTTTTGGAATTAATAACTAATGATTTTAAAAAAACAAAATCAATAGGTAGAATAATTGCTGAAATAATAAAAAAAGACAAGAATCTTTTTTCTCAGATTATTCTTTTAACCGGTGATCTTGGAGCCGGAAAAACTGTATTAGTTAAAGGTATTGCAGAGGGCTTGGGTATTGATTTTGAAATTACTAGCCCTACTTTTAATTTGATCAATGAATATGAAAACAATCCAGGTTTGTTACACATGGATTTTTATCGTATAGATACTAAAGAAGAACTTTTAGATTTAGGGATCGAAGAATATATTGCTAGAAATGATATAAAAGCAGTCGAATGGCCCCAGTTGGTCTTTGATTATATTTCAGACGACTTTTTATATATAAAAATCAAAAGAGTGTCAGAGAATGAAAGGAAAATAATATTAAAGGCTGAAGGTAATCTTAGTAAAAAAATAATTGAAGGACTGAAAACAAATGTTGATTTTAGGAATTGATACAAGTACAGATATCTGCTCAGTTGGATTAAACAATAAAGGGAAGTTTATTGGAGAAATAAATATAAAGTTAAAAAGAAGGCACAGTGAAAGACTTTTACCAATTATAAAAAGACTTTTATTTGAAACAGGTTTAAAATTAAATGATTTAGATGGTATAGTAGTAACTAATGGTCCGGGTTCATTTACCGGTTTAAGGATAGGTTTAAGTACAGTACAGGCTTTTAAGATGGCCTTAGATGTTCCGATATATTCTATTTCAACCTTAGAATATATGGCATTTGTTCTTTCAGAGCATTATGAGAACTCAATTTTAGTACCTACTATTGATGCTCGCAACCAAAGAGTATATACTGCAGTTTTTAAAGATGTTAGTAATGAAGAGTTTTTAAAAAGGCTAAAAAAAGACCAGGCTGTAAATATCGCTGATATCATGGAGTTTAATAAAAAGTTCAAACAAAAGATGATATTGTTCGGATCAGGTATTGATAATAATTATAGGTATTTCTCTGAACTTAAGGATGACAAAATAAAAATTGTTAAAAACATTCAAAACTATGGTGGTTTTAATTTATCTTTAATAGGGTATAGATATTTAAAAAACGGTATTTCTTCAAATATCGAAGAACTAACACCAAAATATCTAAAAAAACCTCAGGCGAGAATAAATTGGGAGAAAAAGTATTTAAGGGAGGATTAAGATGGAAGTATTTCTAGATGTTATGAAAGAAGCTGACCTTAATCAAATAATTAAAATTGAAAAAGAAGCTTTTTCCAATCCCTGGAATGTAAAATTTTTCAGAGAAGAATTAAATTATAATACATTTTCTCTTTATCTAACTGCTAAAATCAATAAAAAAATTGTAGGATATGCAGGCTGTTGGTTCAAAGACAATGTAAAAGAAATACATATTGTAAACCTGGCTATAAAAAAAGAATACAGAAGAAAAAATATAGCGACTTATTTAATTAATGAAATTATTAATATGGCAGAAACAATTAATTTTAATAAAATAACTTTGGAAGTGAGAGCATCTAACGAAAAAGCTATAAATTTATATAAAAAGTTAGACTTTATCAAATCAAATATTGTACCCAACTACTATCTTGATAATAAAGAAGATGCTATATTAATGATAAAGGAGTTAAAAAATGAGTGATAAAAATATTAAAATACTTGCAATTGAAACATCATGTGATGAAACTGCTGCAGCTGTCAGTGAAGATGGACTTAATATACTATCAAGTGTTGTAGCATCACAAATAGACTGGCATAAAAAATATGGTGGAGTTGTACCAGAAATAGCTTCACGTAAACATATGGAGTTTATAACCCCTGTTGTTGAAAAAGCAGTTGAAGAATCAAACCTTAAACTTAAAGATATTGATGCCATAGCAGCCACCTATGGACCTGGTTTAGTAGGTTCATTACTTGTTGGCTTATCTTATGCTAAAGCACTTTCCTTAGCTTTAGATAAACCATTTATCGGTGTAAACCATATTGCAGGTCATATTTATGCGAATTTCATTTCAAAAGAAGATATAAAGTCACCGATTGTATGTCTTACTGTATCAGGTGGACATACTGACTTACTGTATTTTAAAGAATATGGTGACTATGAAATATTGGGAAGAACTAAAGATGATGCAGCTGGAGAGGCTTTTGATAAAATTGCTAGATATTTAGGACTTGGTTATCCGGGTGGCCCAGTTATTGAACAAAAAGCAAAAGATGGTAATGAAAAAGCTATTGATTTTCCAAGACCTTTTATTGATAAGGATAACTATGACTTTAGTTTTAGTGGTTTAAAGACTGCAGTAATTAACTATATACACAATCAAAAACAAAAAAATAAAGAACTGAATATCAATGATATAGCTGCCAGCTTTCAAAAAGCTGTAATTGATATTTTAACTGACAAAACTATAAAAGCAGCATTGAGCAAAGATGCAGAAAGTGTTATTTTATCCGGGGGAGTTGCTGCAAATAAAAGGTTTAGAGAAGTCCTTAAAAGTAGTTTAAAAGAACATGGTATACCACTATATTTTCCCGAAATGAAGCTTTGTACTGATAATGCGGCAATGATAAGTACTGTAGCATATTATCAGTATTTAAAAAAGGATTTTGCAAACCACGACTTAAATGCAGATCCTAATCTAAAACTTTAGGTGATTGAAATGTTTGAAAATGAAAAACAATATTATATATATAAAAGTGTACAGGAAGATAACATTTTGCCTTTAACATCAAAATGTAATCTATCCTGTATTTTTTGTAGTCATAAACAAAATCCATCAGATTTTGAAGCAATAAGTATAGGTAGTTTAAAAAAGAAAAAGATATTTGAATTAATTGATTTTTTAGATCCAAGCAGACCAATTATTATCGGTGAATCAGCTACAAAAATAATTGAAGGTGAACCATTATTATACCCATATTTTAAAGAAGTAATTAATATGATAAGAAAAAAATATATAAATACAGAAATAAAGATAACTACTAATGCAGATTTATTAGACAATGAGTTATTAGTTTTTTTAAAAAAAATCAAAAATTTAACATTAAATATATCGGTTAATTACTTAAATCCAAAGTTAAGAAAAAAGATCATGGGGAAAAACTGTAATGAAAATATAAAAGATGTCCTTAAAATAATAAAAAAGTTTAATTTAAATTATAATTTTAGTATGGTTGCACTACCAAAAGTTGTTGGATATGAAATTTTAGAAAAAGAAATTATTAACATGATGGAATATAACCCACAGAGTATAAGGATATTTATGCCTGGTTTTACTAAAAATACTACTGATGAACTAAAATTTGATTTCAACGAAGTATATAGTGAATTATATAACCTAATAAAAAAGATTAATATTAATCATAATATACCCGTTATTATAGAACCACCAAAATTAAAAAACTTTGTTAAAGAAATTATTGGAGTAATTAAAGACAGTCCGGCTGATAAAGCAAATATAAAGTACATGGATAAGATAATTAATGTAGACAAAAAAAAGGTAATTACTAGAGTAGATGCTTTTAACAAAATAAGGTCTATAAAAAATCCAGTGTTAGATATAAAAAGAAAAGATAAAATACTAACTAAAAAATTAAAAATAGAAAAAGATCAAAAATCAGGAATTATCTTAGATTATGATCTGTCTTTAGATGAAATATCTTCAATTAAAAGGGTTATTGATAATAATGAAGATAAATCAATTCTTTTTTTGACATCTAATTTAGGGTATGAACTGATAAACTTTACCATAAATGATTATTTAAACTTTAAAAATAATGACAACATATTAGTAAAAAAAGTTAACAACACATATTTAAAAGGATCTATATTATCTGCAGGTCTCCTTACAAACCATGATATAATTAATTTCTTCAAAAACTATTCAAATCATTTTGTTGACCTAATTGTTTTGCCTAAAATAATGTATGATGTGTTCAATAATGATTTGGTTGGTAATAACTATAAAATGATTAAAAAAAAGCTTGGAATAGAAGTTGAAATAATTTGATGAATAACAGAGCTTATGGGAGAAAAAGTTAATATACGTAAGCATCTAAGCATTAAATTAACTTAAAGGGCATTAAGATGTTATATATACGGTTGATTTTAATTTGATACTTAGATATTATTAATACAGTAATTATTAGCACTCAACTCAAATGAGTGCTAATAACAGATATAAATTATATAATTATATATAAAATTAAAGGGGGTACATTAAATGAGTGTTAAGCCGTTAGGTGACAGAGTTGCAGTAAAATTAGTGGAAAGAGAAGAAAAAACAGAAGGTGGTATTGTAATACCAGATACAGCTAAGAAGGAAAAGCCACAAACTGGTGAAGTGTATGCAGTAGGTAAAGACTGCTATACTGAAGACGAAACTGCTGAATTAAACGAAGGAGACATGGTTGTATTTGATAAATTCGCAGGCACAGAAGTAACAGTTGAAGGTGTAGAATATAAAATAGTAAACATTGATGACATTGTTGCTGTAATTGGTTAATTACATTAACAATTTCTAATTCTTTAAGGAGGGTTTATTAAATTATGGCTAAAGATATTAAATTTAGTGAAGAAGCACGTCGTAAGCTAAAAAAAGGTGTAGAAAAATTAGCAAATTCAGTAAAAGTTACATTAGGACCAAAAGGTAGAAATGTTTTACTTGAACAAAGTTTTGGTGCTCCTACAATTACTAATGATGGTGTTAGTATCGCCAAAGAAATAGAAGTAAAAAATCGTTATGAAAACATGGGTGTACAAGCAGTAAAAGAAGTAGCAACTAAAACTAATGATGTTGCTGGTGATGGTACAACTACTGCCACTGTATTAGCAGAAGCAATTTTTAACGAAGGTTTAAAAAATGTAACTGCTGGTGCAAATCCAATGCTTCTAAAAAGAGGTATTGCAAAAGCTGTTGAAAAGCTTACTGATGAGATTGCTTCAATTGCAACTCCGGTTGAAGGTAGAGAAGAAGTATCACAGATTGCTTCAATTTCTGCTGGTAATGATGATGAAATTGGAGATTTAATTGCAGAAGCAATGGAAAAAGTTGGACAAGATGGAGTAATTTCAGTTGAAGAGTCAAAAAGTATGGGTACATCTCTTGAAGTAGTTGAAGGTATGCAGTTTGATAGAGGATACTTATCTCCTTACATGGTTACTAATACCGAAAAAATGGAAGCTTCTTTAGAAGATCCATATATTTTAATTACTGATAAGAAAATTTCTAGTATTCAAGATATTCTTCCTTTATTAGAAAAAGTTGCACAGTCCGGTAAAGCTCTTTTAATTATTGCTGAAGAGGTTGAAGGTGAAGCATTAGCAACATTAGTTGTAAATAAAATCAGAGGTACATTTGAATGTGTTGCAGTAAAAGCCCCTGGTTTTGGAGACAGAAGAAAGCAAATGTTAGAAGATATTGCAGTTCTAACAGGTGGACGCGTAATTACAGAAGATCTCGGACTTAAATTAGAAAATGCTGAGATTTCTGACTTAGGACGCGCTCATAAGATTAATATTACTAAAGAAGATACAACTTTAGTTGAGGGTGAAGGTAATAAAGAAGATCTTAAAGATAGAATTAATCAAATAAAACGTCAGATTGAAAGCAGTGATTCTGACTTTGATAAAGAAAAACTACAAGAAAGATTAGCTAAGTTAGCAGGTGGAGTTGCAGTAATTAGAGTTGGTGCTGCTACAGAAACCGAATTAAAAGAAAAACAACACAGAATAGAAGATGCTCTATCAGCCACAAGGGCTGCTGTTGAAGAAGGCTTAGTTGCTGGTGGTGGAGTAACTTATCTAAACGCTATGAAAGTATTAGATGATATTGAACTAGAAGGTGATGAAGCTACTGGTGTTGATATCGTTAGAAGATCACTTACAGCACCAATGCGTTTAATTGCTAATAACGCTGGTTTTGAAGGTTCAGTTATTGTAGAAAAAGTAAAAGAACTCGAAACCGGAATGGGTTTTGATGCTATGAAGGGCGAGTTTGTAAATATGATTAAAGCTGGTATTGTTGATCCAGCAAAAGTAACACGTTCTGCAATTCAAAATGCTGCAAGTGCAGCTGCTATGTTACTAACAACTGAAGCTTTAGTTGCCGATACATCTGATGACGACGATGATGATAACGGTGGCGGAGCTCCAGGTGGAATGCCCGGTGGAATGGGTGGAATGGGTGGAATGGGCGGAATGCCCGGAATGATGTAATTTCCATCTAGCTTAATAAAGACATGATAAAGTGGTGTACCTATTAAATGGGTATACCACTTTTTTTATTTACATTTTAAACAATTTACCATATAATATAACCTGTGATTTGACTATTTTTGAAAGGAGATTTAAATGGACAAAAATAAAGTATTAATACTAGATTTTGGAGGACAATATAGTCAGTTAATAGCAAGAAGAGTTAGAGAGTTTAATGTCTATTCAATGATAAAATCATATCGTATAAAAAGTGATGAAGTTAAAGAAATTAATCCAATCGGAATTATCTTTTCTGGTGGCCCAAATAGTGTAACAAGTTTAAATGCACCTAAAATAGACCCAGAGATATTAAGGTTAGATATTCCTATACTGGGTATTTGTTATGGGATGCAGTTGATGGCCAAAATGATGCCCGGAGGAGTAGTAAAAAAAGCAAAACAGGGTGAATATGGTAAAGCTAAATTAAGTGTTGATAAAAAAATTGGTATATTAAAAGATATTGAAAATAATTCCCAGGTTTGGATGAGCCATGGAGACCAAGTTGTAAAAATGCCGGATGGTTTTGAAAATATTGCTCATACAGAAGTTACTGATGTTGCAGTAATGGCTGATATTAAAAGAAAGTATTACGGAGTTCAGTTTCATCCCGAAGTACTACATACTTTAAAGGGAAAAGAGGTACTACATAACTTCCTATTTAGAGAATGTAATGCAAAAGCAGATTGGACAATGGCAGACTACATAAATGAAGAGGTTGAAAAAATCAAAAATGAAGTTAAAGATGATCAAGTAATTTGCGGACTTTCCGGTGGAGTTGATTCTTCAGTTGCTTCAGCATTAGTATATAAGGCGATAAAAGATCAATTGACCTGCATATTTGTTGATCACGGACTTTTAAGAAAAGGCGAAGCTGAAGAAGTTAGGAGAACTTTTAGTGAAGAGTTTAATATTCCATTGATATATGTTGATGCTAAAGATAGATTCTTATCAAAGTTAGAAAATGTATCTGATCCAGAAGAAAAAAGAAAAATAATTGGTGAAGAATTTATCAGGGTATTTGAAGAAGAAGCATTAAAAATAGAAAACGCTAGTTATCTAGTGCAGGGAACTATATATTCAGATGTTATTGAAAGTGGCAATGAACATGCAGCTACAATCAAAAGTCACCATAATGTAGGTGGTCTACCGGAAGACATGAACTTCAAACTAATTGAACCGCTTCGTATGCTTTTTAAAGATGAAGTAAGAAAAATTGGTGAAGTTTTAGGACTGCCTGAAGAAATCGTATGGAGACAACCTTTTCCCGGTCCAGGGTTAGCAATTAGGATAATTGGAGATGTTGATGATAAAAAACTAAAAATATTACAAGATGCAGATGCAATTTTAAGAGAAGAAATAAGGGAAGCAGGTTTAGGTAGAGAGATCTGGCAGTCATTTGCTGTTTTACCTGATTTAAGGAGTGTAGGAGTAATGGGTGATGACAGAACTTATGGATACCCTATTATTTTAAGAGCAGTAAAAAGCGATGATGCTATGACAGCCGATTGGGCCCAACTTCCATATAGTCTTTTAGAACTGATTTCAAATAGAATTGTAAATGAGGTTAAAGAAGTTAACCGAGTGGTTTATGATATTACTTCCAAACCACCAGCAACAATAGAATGGGAATAATAGGAGTGTAAATAAATGAGTAATAAAAATTATGATGTTATAGTAGTTGGAACCGGACCAACTGGAATATTTTCTGTGTTAGAATTAATTAAAAATAATGAAAACCTGAATATTTTAATGATTGAAAAAGGTAAAGACATTTCCAAAAGAGAATGTCCAATGAAACAAAATCCAGGTATGGGATGTATTAATTGTGATAGTTGTTCAGTTGTATCTGGTTGGGGAGGAGCCGGAGCTTTTAGTGATGGCAAACTATCTCTTTCTCCAAAAATAGGAGGACATCTAGAGGAGTATATTGGATTACAACGATTGAAAGATTTGATTAAATATGCTGATAAAGAGTATTTAAGATTTGGTGCTCCTGATAGAATCTTTGGTGTTGATGAATCAAAATTAGATGATATCAAAGCCAAGGCTATAAAAGCTCAATTAAAGTTTATACCAGCAAAGTTAAGACATTTAGGTACAGGATATACAAAAACAGTACTTTCTAATATGAAGGAATTCATTGAAAGTAAGGGTGTTGATATTAAGTTTAAAACAAATGTTAAAGATTTTATTCTAGAAGATGATAAAATAATTGGTGTTAAAACTAAAAATGATGAAAAATATTATGCAAAATATGTAATAACAGCACCTGGACGAGAAAATGCAGCCTGGCTTGGTTCACTAGCACCTAAATTGGATATTAACACTACTATTAATCCTGTTGATATAGGAGTTAGAGTAGAAACCTCTGCGGTAATTGCTGAACAGCTGACCGAAAATCTTTATGAATCAAAGTTGATCTACCAAACACCAACTTTTGATGATAAGGTAAGGACTTTTTGTATGTCACCCTATGGTGAGGTAGTAAATGAAAACAATCAGGGGTTAATAACAGTAAACGGACACAGCCACTCTGATATCAAAACAGAGAACACTAATTTCGCATTATTAGTTAGTAAAACATTTACTGAACCATTTCATGAACCAATTACTTATGGAAAAAACATAGCAAAATTAGCTAATCTATTAGGTGGTGGAGTTTTAGTACAAAGGCTTGGCGACTTATTGGATGGACATCGTTCAACTCCGGTTAGGATAGATCGTGGAATAATTGAACCAACTTTAAAAGAAGCCACTCCTGGGGATTTAAGTTTAGTAATTCCATATCGTCATCTTAAAGGAATAATTGAGATGCTTGAAGCATTGGATAACTTAGCACCTGGTCTTTATTCAAGAGATACCCTGCTTTATGGGGTAGAAGTTAAGTTTTATTCAAACAGGTTAGATGTAAATAATAACTTAGAAACAAATGTTAATAATCTTTATACAGCAGGTGATGGAGCAGGTATTACCAGAGGATTAATGCAGGCTTCAGTCTCCGGGATTGTAATTGCTAAAGATATTTTAAATAAGGAAGGATAAAATGTATCCCTGTAATAATATTAAGGATAACTATAATGTACGAGAAGGATTGGAAACTATCTATAAACAACTATTTGACCATTATGGTCCACAAGATTGGTGGCCGGCGGACAGTGCACTTGAAGTTATTATAGGTGCGATATTAACCCAATCCGTAAACTGGACAAATGTTGAAAAAGCAATTTCCAATCTAAAAGAAGCTGATTTAATTAGTTTAAAAAAATTAAAAGAAGTAAAAGAAAAAAGACTGGCAGAATTGATAAAACCTTCCGGATATTATAATATGAAAGCAAAGAAATTAAAATCATTTGTTTCATATATAGATGATAATTATAATCTAAATTTAAATAAGTTAAGTAAAGGGAAGCCCAAAAAAATAAGGAAAAAATTACTAGATATTTATGGTATAGGACCTGAAACTGCTGATTCAATTCTACTATATGCTTTTAATAAACCTGTATTTGTTGTAGATACCTATACAAAAAGAATATTTTCTAGAATCGATTATACTTCAGAAGATGTTTCATATGATAAATTAAAAGCACTTTTTGAAAAAAACTTAGTAAATGATTGTAAAATATTTAATGAATACCATGCATTGTTAGTAAAACATGCAAAAGAGCACTGTTTAAAAAGCTCCCCTTTATGTAATAAATGTCCATTAAATAATACTATATAAGGAGGAGAAGATTTATGTTTACAGTTAATACTGAAGAGATTAAAGGTAAAGAAATTACTGAAGTATTAGGTTTAGTCCGGGGTAATACAATTAGAGCACGACATATAGGAAATGATATTGTAGCTGGTTTGAGAAATATTGTTGGTGGTGAGGTAAAAGAATATACTCAAATGATCAGTGAAGCAAGAGAAGAAGCACTAATTAGAATGGAAGAGGAAGCTAAAAAATTAAATGCTGATGCAGTAGTGAATCTCAGATTTACAACTTCTCAGGTCATGGGTGGTGCAGCTGAAATACTTGCCTATGGAACTGCTGTCAAAATTAAATAAATATACAAATAAAAGCCGGGATAAAACCCGGTTTATGTTTTATATACAAAAAAATATTTCAACAGGAGTGAATAATATCATGGAAGAAAACTGGAGTCTTAATGAACTATATCCTGGATTTGATTCTAAAGAGTTTAAGGATGATAAAGCTAGGTTTGAAAAGTTAATTTCAAAATTATCAAAATGGAAGTTTGATAATAAAGACAACCAAAAAAGCAAAACAGCAGAAAAATTTTTAAATTTATTAAAAGAATTCTACAGCCTATCTATGAAGTTAAATGCATATAGTCATTTAACAGTAAGTGTAGATGCTCAAAATAATACTGCCTTAAAAATGATTGAAAAGTTAGATAAACAATCAGTAAAAATGACAAAAGTTATGGTGAATTTCCAAAAATGGTTAAGTGATATTGAAGATAGAAGAAAATTATATTCAAAATCCGAACTATTAAATGAACACAGGTTTTTTATAGAAGAACTAGTAGAAAACAGTAATTATTTATTAAATGAAAACGAAGAAGAAATAATTGCAAAGCTGAAGCAAACTGGTTCTTCAGCCTGGACTAAATTACAGCAAAAACTCACCTCAACTCTTCAAGTACCTATTGAAATTGAAGGTGAAAAAAAGGAACTTCCACTACCTGTGGTTAGAAATATGGCATATAAAAAAGATCCTAAAATCAGAAAAACAGCCTATGATGCAGAATTAAATTCATATGAAAAAATAGAAGAAGGAGTTGCAGCAGCTTTAAATGGTATTAAGGGTGAAGTTATAACTTTAACAGAACGCAAAGGTTATGATTCTGCGTTAGAGCAATCATTAAAGGATTCTAGAATGGAACAACAAACTCTTGATGCCCTAATAAATGCTATAGAAGAAAGATTACCTATGTTTAGAGAATTTTATAAAACTAAGGCTAAAATGTTAGGACATGAAAATGGTTTACCCTTTTATGACCTATTTGCTCCTCTTGGGGACAAAGATATGGAGTTTAGTTATGAGGAAGCTAAAGATTTTATTGTGTCTAACATTGAAAATTTCAGTACAGAAATGGCAGAATTATATACAGAAGCATTTGAAAATAACTGGATAGATGCTAAACCCAAAGAAGGAAAAAGAGGTGGAGCTTTTTGTTATAACCTTCATCCAATAAAAGAAAGCAGGATTTTAAGCAACTTTACCGGTTCGTTTAGTGATGTAACTACATTAGCTCATGAGTTAGGACATGCTTATCACGGACACTGTCTTGAAGAAGAAAGCATTTTAAACTCTGACTATCCAATGCCTCTTGCTGAAACCGCTTCAATATTTAGTGAAACAATTGTAACTGAAGCAGCTTTAGAGGTGGGAGATAAAGATCAGGTTTTTTCAATTTTAGAAAATTTCATTGGTACTGCAGGCCAGGTAATAGTCGATATATACAGTAGATTTACATTTGAAAAAAACTTATTTGAGGAAAGACAAAACAGTTCCTTAAGTGTAGATGAATTAAAAGAGATGATGGTTGAAGCACAAAAGAAAGCCTATGGAGAAGGATTAGACCATGAATATTTACATCCCTATATGTGGTTGAACAAACCTCATTATTATTCAGCTGGCAATAATTACTATAATTTTCCTTATGCATTTGGGTTACTCTTTGGATTAGGAGTATATGCGGTAAGCAAGGAATCTAATGATGATTTTATGACACAGTATAATAAATTATTAAAAGCAACTGGGAAAAACAAGGTTAAAGAGGTTGCAAAAATGGTTGATATAGATATCCAGTCAAAAGAGTTTTGGTTAAGTTCTTTAGATGTTATAAAAGAGTATATTGATGAATTCAATAAGATAGCTGAAGAAAAAATATAAAAAAAAGAAGCCGGGTTCAAAATGAACCCGGCTTTATTATTTACTAGTGTCTTTCACTACCAATTCTAGAGTATTTTGTGCTTTGACAATCAGGGCATGTAGGGAGTCTATTTGAAAAGGAGTCCAGTACTATAACATTTCCACAGTTTTTACATTTATACTTACCTTTCTCGTGACCTTTTCCTTTAGCAGACATTATTACACCTCCCTGTTTTTGTTACACTTTTATTATATAACACCAACGAATAGATTAAAAGTATTTTGAATGATTAAATAAATTGATTTTTATCATAAATATATATTATAATTACATATAAGAAAAACTTATAAAAGAGGTGGAAGTGATGAGTAAAGATAAAAATTTAAAAAACATAATGGATGAATTTAAAGAAGATATGTATGAAACCACAGAAACTGGTAAAGATCTAGAGAAAAAAATTAAAGAAAAAAATGATAGTTTAATAAAAAACATAATTGATTACTTTATGAATTTATTTAGCTTTTCTAAAAAGCAATAAAAATTTGTAAAAGATTTAATAGCCACACTATGGAAGTAGGTGTTAGGATGAAAATAAATACATTAAAGATATTTGTCAATTTAATCGATACAGGTAGTTATTCATTAGCAGCAGAAAAAATGGAATTAACTCAACCAGCTATTAGTATGCAGATCAAGGCATTAGAAGAAAGATTCGATACAGAACTTGTCTATAAAGAAAAAGGAAATATTAATTTAACGCCTTCCGGTAAAGCTGTATATAGAAATGCTAAAGATATAATAGAGAAGTGGGAAAAACTTTTAATAGATGTTGAAAACAAAAAGGATAAGTTATATAAAAATATAATAATTGGTTCTAGTACAATCCCTTCTGAATATATATTACCAGACCTCTTAGCTGATTTTTCTAAAAATGATCCAGAGATTAAGTCTTGTATTGAAGTTGGTGATAGTGCAGAAATGATAGAATTGTTAGAAAAAGGGGAAGTTGATGTAATATTAGTAGGTTCTAAACCCACAAATAGTAAATATGAAACTATAGAAATAGTTGAAGATGAGCTTAGGTTAATAACTCCTTTGGGGCATAGTTTAACTAAGAAGGATAAAATAAAGATGCAGGATTTAAAAGCAGAAAGTATATTAATCAGAGAAGTTGGTTCAGGCACTAGAAAAGCAATGCTTGAGGGTTTTAAAAATGCAGGTGTTCAGTATAATGAATTAAATATTAAATGTAGATTAGGAAGTACAGAAGCGATTATAGCTGCTGTTCAAGCAGGATTGGGTATTTCATTTGTTTCAAAGTTTGCTTCTAGTAAAGCAGATGAATATGGAAGAATAAAAGAAATTAAAGTTAGTGAAATGGATCTGTCCCGCAAGTTTTATCTTGCTTTTAATAAAAATAGAAAAGGTAATGAGTTAATTAAAAAAATAATTTATTCCGCTAATAAAATATTTAATTAATTTCTTAACTTATTTTCATAAATAAAGGGGTGTTAAATATTATGGATTTAAAGATTAAGGGAAATAGTGCTTTAATAACTGCATCAAGCAGTGGATTAGGTAAAGCAGTTGCAACTGCTTTAGTTAAGGAAGGTGTAAATGTAGTGGTTAATGGGCGTAATGAGGAGAGATTAAACAATACAGTACAAGAGTTAAAAAGTTTAAATAAAGGTCAGGTAGTTGGTCAGGTAGCTGATATTACTAAAAAAGAAGATATAAAAAAATTAGTTGAAAAAACCTATAGTACTTATGGTAGATTAGATCATTTAGTAACATCAGCAGGTGGGCCACCCAGTAAATCATTTGTTGAAACTAGTGATGAAGACTGGTATAAGTCATTTGATCTTTTAGTTATGAGTGTAGTGAGATTGGTAAGAGAGTCTCTTGAGTATTTAAAAGAAGGGGACGGGGGTACTATTGTTAACCTAACATCAATAAGTGTAAAGGAAGCTATTGAAGATTTAGTACTTTCTAATTCAGTACGGATGTCTGTGATTGGTTTAATGAAAACCCTTACTAAAGAATTGGGTCCTAAAATAAGGGTTAATGCAATTCTTCAAGGCCTGCATGAAACAGATCGAGTCAAATATCTTTTAGAAAAACAGGTAAAAGACGGCAAATTCAAAACTTATGAAGAAGCATTAAATGCAAAAAGCAGTAATATACCCTTAAAAAGATTAGGTGAACCGATGGAATTAGGTGAATTTGTAACCTTCTTATGTTCTAAAAAAGCAAGTTATTTAAATGGAGCATCAATTGTATTAGACGGTGGAGCAAGCAGTTCAAATTTATAGTATAAAACCTTAAAATGAAGGATTATATCTAAAAATAAACAACTATAATATATAAGTTTAAGTATTGTTATGAAAGGAAGGGTAAAGATGATTAGAGTAGGAGAAAAGTTACCTGATTTTTGCTTAAATGACCAAAATGGTAAAGAACACTGCCGCGAAGATTTTAAAGACAAGAGATTAGTAATGTTTTTCTACATCAAAGATAATACTTCGGGCTGAAAAAAGGAAGCAGTTGCTTTTCAAAAGCAGTTGAAAACCCTGGAGGGGTTAAAAACAAAAGTAGTAGGTGTTAGTAGTGACAGTGTTGAATCTCATCAAAAATTCGCTGATGAATATGATTTAACTTATCCACTACTTGCAGATGTTGATAAAAAACTTGCCAAAAAGTTTGATGTGGTTAACATGATTGGAATGTATAAAAGATCTACTTTTATTATTTCAAAAGAACAAAAAATAATGAAAGTGTTTCCTAAAGTTAAAATTGATGGTCATGTAGAAAGAGTAGTTGAATATTTAAAAGATATTGACTAAAAAAACAGATGATATTAAAAAGAGTGATTCCTAACTCAAGTTAGTTATCACTCTTTTTACGTTGAATATATTTATGATAATATCTATAATTAATAGGGGTTGATATCCCTACAAAACATGCATTTTAGCCCTATTTATGTTATAATATTTTAGTGTCATAGAAAATAAAATGGTCTGGCTACCCGGATTTGAACCGGGGACCTCTTGCTCCCGAAGCAAGCGCGCTACCAAACTGCGCTATAGCCAGAATTGACAATAATTTTTATACTTTCATCCTTTTTTATTATATCATCAAAAAAATCTTTAGTAAAGATTAGTAGAAAGGGAAGGATTAATAAATAAAATTATAGAAGTTAATTAGTTAGGAGATATATAAATGAGTGATTTTAATGCTGGGATTTATATATTAAAAATATATCTAAAAGAAGATGATATAATCAAAATAGGAGCATTAGGTAAGTTTAAATATAATAAGGGTTATTATTTCTACATTGGTTCAGCTCAGAGAAATCTTAATAGTAGAATAGAGAGGCATTTAAGTAAAGAAAAAAAGTTTCACTGGCATATTGACTATTTGTTGGATAGAGCAATAATAGTTGAATATGCAATCTTTAATGCTAAAAAAGCACTTGAGTGTAATATGCTTAATAATTTAAAAGAAAGTGACAATTTCAAAATGCCAATTAAGGGTTTTGGTTCAAGTGACTGTGCCTGTATATCACACTTATTATACTCCAAAGAAAAAATTGATCTTAGTAAACATCTTAAACAAATTAAACAAGAATATAGAATAATAAAACCAGGAGTGGAAAATTAATGGATAAATCAGAACAAATATTAGCAAGTTTAAATAAAGAACAAAAAAAAGCAGTTCAACTATATAAAGGACCAGGACTGATTATTGCTGGAGCAGGTTCTGGTAAAACAAGAGTTTTAACTAATAGAATAGCCTATTTAATTGAAGAATACAAAGTAAGTCCTTTTAATATATTAGGATTAACTTTTACTAATAAAGCAGCAGATGAGATGAAAGAAAGAGTTCAAAAAATGACCGGTAAGAATGCTAAAGATATATTTTTAGGAACATTTCATTCATTTTGTGTTCGCATATTGAGACGGGAAATTAATAAACTAGATTTTAATAGATACTTTACGATCTATGATTCCTATGATCAAAAAAAGTTAGTTAAAAATATATTAAAAGATCTCAATTATGATGTAAAAAAGTTTAGACCTTCAGTTGTATTAAATAAAATTAGTAATGCTAAAAATGAATTAATAGAAGCATCTGCATATCAGGATAAACCACTCACATATTTCGAAAATATAGTAGCCAAAGTATATTCTGAATACGAAAAAAGGCTTAAAGATAATAATGCTCTTGATTTTGATGATCTAATAATGAAAACAGTTGAACTGTTTTTGGATTATCCTGCAGTATTAGAAAAGTATCAAAACAGATTTAAATATTTATTAATTGATGAGTATCAAGATGTTAACTTTGCTCAATACAAGTTTGCACAGCTTCTGGCCAGTAAATACAAAAACATATTTGTAGTTGGAGATCCTGATCAAAGTATCTATGCCTTTAGGGGTGCTGATATAAGAAATATATTAAACTTTGAAGATGATTATCCAGATGCACAGGTAATCAAGTTAGTACAAAATTATAGGTCTCATAAAAAAATACTTGATATTGCTGATAATGTAATTAACAATAATAAAAATAGAGTACCAAAAAAGTTAAAAGCTGCCAGAGGAGAAGGTGGTAAAGTATACTATAAAACTTTATCAACTGCTCAAAAAGAAGCAAACTTTATAGCACAAAAAATGAAGTTTCTAAAAGGTGAATATGGATTTAATGATATGGCAGTTCTTTATAGAACGAACTCACAATCAAGACAGATTGAAGAGGCTATGATGAAATATGGAATTCCATATCAAATTATTGGTGGGTTTAAGTTCTATGAGAGAAAAGAAATTAAGGATATCTTAGCTTATTTAAAGTTAATTAATAATCCTGAAGATAATCTGAGTTTTGAAAGAATAATAAATAGGCCTAAAAGAGGAATTGGAGCTGGAACTTTAGATAAAGTTAAAGAATATGCTGAAAAACAAAATCTAAGCCTATATGAGGCAGCTTTAACATCTAGAAATAATCCAATATTAAGCGGTAGTTATCAAAAAAGAGTAAAAACATTTGCAGGTATGGTAGAAAAATTAATTGAAATCAACAAAAAAGAAGGTTTAATAAGCCTATTTAACAACTTATTAGATCTTTCTGGATATATAAAAAGTTTAAAGGAAGAAAAAACATCTGAAGCTGAAAGTAGAATAGAAAATATACAGGAATTATACAATGGATTAGAAGAGCACATTAGAGAAAATCCAGATAATAATCTAAGAACTTTCTTAGAAGAAGTTTCTTTAGTAGCTGATGTAGATAGTTTAGAAAACAGTAAAGAAATAGTTACTTTAATGACCCTACACTCAGCTAAAGGACTGGAATTTCCAGTTGTCTTTTTAAGTGGAATGGAAGACGGACTTTTTCCTCATCAAAATTCCTTTGAGGAAGAGAACGGTATAGAAGAAGAAAGAAGGCTATGTTATGTTGGTATAACTCGTGCTGAAGATATTCTATATCTAACAAATGCTGAGATGAGAAGAAGATACGGACAAGCGGAATATAATTCTCCTTCTAAATTTTTAGATGAAATGCCTTATCATTTAATTGATAATAAAAAAGAAGAAATCAAAGATATTAATGAAGAAGCCAGTTTATACAAAACTGAATCTACAAAAACAGCTCAAAGAGAAAAAACACACAGATATAAGATTGGTCAGGAAGTTGTACACAGCCGCTGGGGTCGTGGAACGATTGTAGAAATCTCTGATAAAAATGATTTAGAATTAACAATAGATTTTGGTAGGGGAACTCCAAAAAAACTTTTAGAAAAGTATGCCCCTATACAAAGAGCATAAGATGTAGGAGTGATCATATGGTAGATAAAAACATTGAAGAAAAAGTAAAAAATTTAAGAGAAGAAATTAGAAAACATGAATATAAGTACTATGTACTGGATAACCCCGAAATTTCAGACTATGAATATGATCAACTATTAAAAAAGTTAAAGGAGCTGGAAAATGAGTATCCAGAACTAATAACAGAAGATTCTCCAACCCAAAGAGTTGGTGGGGAACCCAGAGAAGATTTCACAAAGGTTGAGCACAGCTCACAGGTTTTAAGTCTAGATAATGCATTTGATAGTAAAGATTTAAAGAGTTTTGATGATCGAATTAAAAGAAAACTCGGGCAAACAGATTATCAATATATAGTTGAACATAAAATTGATGGTCTTTCTGCAATTTTAAGATATGAGAATGGAAGATTAACCATAGGTGCAACCAGAGGTAATGGTAGAGTGGGTGAAGATGTTACTCATAATTTAAAAACCATTAAAAGTATTCCTTTAAAGTTAAGAAAAGAAGATATTGATATTGAACTTAGAGGAGAGGTTTTTATTAAAAAAGAGGATTTTTTAATGTTAAATAAAAATAGAGAAGCAAATGAAAAAAACCTCTTTGCTAATCCCAGGAATGCTGCTGCCGGTTCTATAAGACAGCTTGATCCACAGGTGGCTGCTGATAGACCACTCTCATTTATTGCCTATGATTTAGTGGAGTTTAAAAATGATGATATACAAATAGATAACCACAAAGAAGCTTTAGAATTTTTAAAAGAACTTGGTTTTAATATTAACTGGTATAAAAAATGTGATAATATTGACCAGGTTGTTGATATTTGTGAAGAATGGATTGAAAAAAGAGAAGAAATTGACTTTGAAATAGATGGTATGGTAGTAAAAATTGATCAAATAGCTTTAAGAAAAAAATTAGGAAGTACTTCAAAAAATCCGCGTTGGGCAATAGCATATAAATTTCCTGCACAGCAAAAAACAACAAAAGTAAAAGATATAGATGTTACCGTTGGTCGAACAGGTGCATTAACTCCAAACGCTGTATTGGAGCCTGTCTTTATAGATGGCTCTACTGTAAGTAGAGCAACTTTACATAATGAAGATGAGGTTAAAAGAAAAGATGTAAGAATTAATGATACAGTTTTAATTCAAAAAGCCGGTGATGTAATACCTGAGGTTGTAAAGGTTATCAAAGAAAAAAGAACTGGTGATGAAAAAGAGTTTGAAATGCCGGATAAATGTCCTGTATGTGGAGAAAAAGTGTATAGAGAAGAGGGAGAAGCTGTAACAAGATGTACTAATATTAGCTGTCCTGCTCAGCGAAGAGAAAGCATCTTACACTTTGTTTCTAGAGATGCTATGGATATTGAAGGAGTAGGACCCTCATTAGTAGATCAACTTTTAGAAAATGAATTAATAGAAGATTTCGCTGATTTATACTATATTGATAAAAAAGATTTAGTTAATCTAGAGCGAATGGCTGAAAAGTCTTCCCAAAATGTTATAGATGCTATTAAAAGCAGTAAAAACCGTGAACTTAATAGATTAATCTATGCTTTGGGTATTAGACATATTGGAAGCAATTCTTCACGTATTTTAATAAAGTATTTTGATTCAATTGATAAATTAAAAAAAGCAAATAAAGAAGAGTTGGTAGAAATAGATGAAATCGGTCCAGTAATGGCTGAAAGCATTGTTAATTTTTTTAAAAATGACCATAACTTAAGTGTTTTAGAAAAATTAAAAAATGCCGGAGTTCAAATGGAAAAGGAAAGAAAAAATGAACAAGTGGATCAACATTTAGAAGGCCAGTCATTTGTGTTTACTGGCGCTTTAGATTCATATACAAGAAAAGAAGCCTCTGAAATAGTGAGAAAGTATGGAGGAAGTGTTAAATCTTCAGTCAGTTCAAAAACATCATATTTAGTTGTAGGAGATAATCCTGGTTCAAAATATGACCAGGCACAAGAATTAGGAGTAAATATTTTGGATGAATCTGATTTTGAAAGTCTAATCAAAGGAGGTAGTTAATCTTGCCCAAATGGGAATTTTATAAATATGCACTTTTGTTTTCAGTTATAGCAGTGATTTTAATTGCAATTTTAAATCCCTTTTATTTATGGCCCTGGGGAATTGTCATTTTTATAATCCAGTTAATAGCAGTATTTATATCAGATTGGCTGGTAAAAATTATCAGGAAAAAATACCCTAGAAGCAGATATTTAATCCCAGGATTTGTGCTGTACAGAAGATATTTTTCATTTGCTTTTACTGTATATCTATATTTCGGTGTCTTCAATATGGCTGAGAGTTCATTTGCAAAATTATATTTTAGTTTATTCATTTTAGGGATAATGGGACTTGGATTAAGTATAATAATGAGAATTTTAATTGCAGGACAGCTGCTTGATAGATTTAAAGATGAAGATGATAAGGAGTGATAACAAATGATTAATGAAAAAGAAGTTAAATATATTGCGGATTTAGCTAGTCTAAAACTATCAGATGATGAAGTTAAAACATTTTCCAAGCAGTTAAGTGATATTTTAGACTATGTAGAAAAATTAGACGAGCTTGATACTGAAGGAATTGTACCAACTGCTTACACCGTTCCGGTTAAAAATGTTTTAAGAGAAGATAAGGTAGAAGATTCACTTGATATTGAAAAAGCACTTCAAAATGCGCCAGAAAAAACTAATAATCAATTTAGAGTACCAAAAATAATGGATGAAGACAACTAATAAGGAGGTGAAAATCCCGATTAGGGATTTCTAACTATGGAATTATATAAAAGAACTTTAACTGATTTGTTAAATATGTTAGATGAAAATAGAGTAAAATTAAAAGATATCCACGAATCATTGTCATACAGGATTAAAAGTGTAGAGCCTAAGATAAAAGCTTTTGTAAATCAAAATGAAGAAATTGATATTGAAAGCTTAACTAAAGAAGATTTTAAAGATACTTATCTAAAAGGTCTACCAATTGCAATTAAAGACAATATGTCAACAGATAATATTAAAACAACTTGTTCATCAAAGATGCTTGAAAACTATAATCCTCCCTATAATGCAACGGTTGTTGAAAAGATTAAAAATGCAGGAGGAATAATAACTGGCAAAACAAAT